>JANOEG010000652.1:0-11886 GCA_031413095.1 Burkholderiales bacterium
CGAGAAGCCGGCCGTGAAGATCAGGTTGGCCAGGTCACCGTCGCTCGGCGTGGCGTCGGCGCCGATCAGGCCGAGCGCGACGCCGCGATCGCGGATGCGCGCCAGGTTCAGCCCGGCGCCGTCGTCGCGGAACTCGACCGAGACTTCGTTGCCTTCCTGGTGCGCCGTCACCGTGATCTGACCGGCGGGATCCTTGCCCTGGCGCTCCCGATCGGCCGGCAGTTCGATGCCATGCGTGACGCAGTTGCGCAGCAGGTGTTCGAAGGCGCCGCCCATGCGCTCGAGCACGCCGCGGTCGACTTCGATCGAACCACCAACGATGTCCAGGCGAACCTGCTTGTGCAACTCCTTCGCCGCTTGCCGCGCGACGCGGTACAGGCGATCCGACAGGCTCTCGAACTCGACCATGCGCGTGCGCAGCAGGTCGTCCTGCATGTCGCGCGTCAGGCGGGCCTGCGCGGCCAGATCGTCTTCGGTTGATTGCAGCGTGCGCGTCAGGCTGCGCTGCACGGTGGCAACGTCGTTGACCGACTCGGCCATCATGCGCGTCAGTTCCTGGAAGCGCGTGAAGCGGTCCATCTCGAGCGGATCGAAGTTCGCGCCGACGGCCTTGGCCGCCTCCATGCGCGAGCTGATCTGCGTCTCGGCCTGCAGCTCGATGTCGCGCAGGTGAGAGCGCAGGCGCTCCAGGTTTTCCGTCAGGTCGCCGAGAGAGCCCTTCATCTGGCCGACTTCGGACTCGATGCGCGAGCGCGCAATCATCACTTCGCCGGCGTGGTTGACCAGCCGGTCAAGCAACGGTGCGCGCACGCGCACGGTAGGCTGCACCGCCGCCATGGTGGGCCGCGGCGTGACCGCCGCTGCAGCCGCTGCAGCGACTGCCGTCGGCGCGAACCGTTGCCAGTCGATCGCGCCCAGAGGCAGCGCTGCGGGCGCCACCTTGGCTCGCGGCGCTTCGGCCGCCGGTGTTGCGGGACGCGCAGCCACCTCGGGTTTCGGTTCGGGCGCCGGCGCCACCACCACCTCGGCCTTGGCCGCGATGACCGGCATCGGCCGCATCGGCAAGGGCTCGGGCGGCGACACCACCGGCTCGGGCATCGACAGATCAAGGTCCACCGAGGGGCCGGCCACGAGCCGCTCGAAGGTGCTGCCGAGTGCATCGACCTGGTTGAACAGTGCCTCCACGTCGTCGGCGCTGACGCTCTGACGTGCCATCAAGTGTTCGATCGACGTTTCCAGCCGGTGCGCAATCTCGCCCAGGCGCATCGCGCCGGCCAGACGCGCGCCGCCCTTCAACGTGTGCAGCGTGCGCATGCAGGCCGTCGGGGCGGACGGGTTGCTTGGCTGATGGGCCCAGTCACGCATGCGGGAGGCCAGTTCGGGCAACAGCTCAGCGGCCTCTTCCTGGAAGATCGGGAACAGTTCGGCGTCGACCACGTCGACTGCGTCGATGTCGTCGTTGCCGTCGAAGGCTTTCGGGCGCGAGATCGCCCGGCGCTCCGCCGACGCCGGCAAGGCGTCGAGCGCCGTCAGCGTGTGGAACTCGGCCTGGCCAAGCGGTACCCGCGGCGCCTCGTAGGCCACGGGTTCAGCCACCGGCGTAGCGACAGGCGCTTCCGGCGCCGAGTAAAGCACCGGTACCGGTGCTTCGATCACCTCGATCACCTCGGCCACATCGACGATTTCAGGCACAGCGACCACGTCCGCGGCGTCGGCCTCGACCGGACGTTCAGACATGGCTTGCACGCGCAAGGCAGCCACGCGCTCGTGATCGACCAGGCGGTCGATCAGCGCCGGCGTCGGCGACTTCAGGAACCCGGCGGCGAATTGGTGCAGCAGGCGGCTGATCTCGTCGGCGCTGTCGTTGAACAGCTTGGCTTCCTGGGCATCGCCCTCGCCGATCGCGTTCGAGCGCATCAACGCGTGTTCGAGCAGGCGTGCCAGGTGCGACAGATCGGCAAAGCCGACGGTGGCGGAGTTGCCCGCCAATGAGTGCGCCAACGCGATCGCAGCGCCGCCGACCGGGCGCTGCGTGAATTCGTGCGACCACTCAGCCAGCTCGACGCCGAGGCGGCGTGATTGTTCATCGGCCTCGTTCAAGAAGATGTTGAACAGCGGAATGCCGACGCGCAACGAGCCGACCATGCGATACGCGGGCTCCTCCGGCAGCGCAGGTGCGTCGAAGTTCATCGGCCCGGCAGCGGCAGACGCATCAGCCGGTTGCGCGTCATGCTCCGGCGCGTCGAGGGTCGAAGCCTGGAACTCGAGCGCCATCAGCGCCGAAACCACATCCGGCGACGGCGCTCCAACCTCGCGCTCGGGCGAGGCCAGCGATTGCATGGCATCGCGGCCACCAACTTCGAGGTGGGCCGCTTCGCCGAGATCGAGCTCAAAGCTGACCGGCGTTTCAGGCGCCAGCAATTGATCCAGCGGCTGCACGTTGGCCAAGCCCGCGGGCAGCAGCTCGATCTGGTCGGCCAGCTCATCGGGCAACAGGCCTTCGAGCGCCATCGGGCGCGAGATGCTGCCCATGTCGGCAGAACCCTTCACCAGCGCGCGTGCAGCCCGCGGCAAGGCCAGCTTTCCGTGGCTGCCGCTGGCGCGCCAGCGCGCAATCGCCGCGGCCACGTCGGCCGGGCTGTGGCCGGCGGCGCGGCTGGCAGCGATGGCATCGACCCAGTCGCTCATGTAGGCCAGGATGTCGGAGGACAGCGCGATCAGGCTCGCGTCGGCGCCCTGCTGCTCGGCCAGGCGCGCGTTGTAGAGCTGCTCGCAGGCCCAGCCGGCTTCGCCGAATTCGACGAGGCCGACCATGCGGGCACTGCCCTTCAAGGTGTGGAAGGCGCGGCGCACGGTCGTCAATTCGCCGACATCGTTGCCGTCATTCGCCAAGGCCGCCAGCGCGGTGTTGGCGTTGACGATGACTTCGCGCGCCTCCTCGAGGAAGATTTCGCGCATCTCGACATCGTCTTCGAGCCCGGTCTGGCCGGCCGGCGTCGGCACCGACGGCAGCAGCGGCAACGGACGCGACAGCGGCGGCAGCTCATCCAACTTGGCGGTGGCCGTGCTGTGCACGAAGTCGGTCATGGCCTGCGCGAGTTCTTCGCGCACGGCGCGGCGCTCATCGTCGTTGATGGCGACTTCAAACGCGCTCTTGACCTGCTGCATCGTCTCGGCCAGCACCGGCTGGTCGGCGACCATCGCTTCTTGCGACAGGCGGTCGAGTTCATGACGGACCTCGACCAGCGGCACCTCGGGGTGCGACGCGGCCTGGGCCAGCGACTGCGCCTGTTCGATCAGGCGCGGCTCGACCGGCGCCAGCGGCGCCGGTTGTGTGTCCAGACCCCCGAACGCGGAGACACGCCCGCGGCCGCGGGTGGCGACCACCGCACGCAACTGCCCGGCCTTGGCGTCAAAAGCAAACAGCGCTTTGGCCATCGCCGGCTGCACGTTGAGCATGTCGATCAGGAAGCCCAGAGCACCGAGATTGGTGGCCAGACGTTCGGTGATCGCGGCGTCGGCCGTTTTCTCGGCTTTGGCGGCTGCGGCCAGCGCATCGACGTCGTCGCGCATGCGGACCACGGCCTGCGATGCCTGGTCGAGGCCGAGCACCGAGAACACACCGCGCATCGAATTGAGCTGGCCCGGCACCGGGTGCAGCAGATCGGCCTTGGCCGGCTCGCGAAAATACAGATCGATCGCCTTCTCGGCCTCGGCCAACGAGCCCTTGAGCTCCTGGACGACGCTGCCCATCGTCTGGCGGTCGGAAACGCGGCGGTAGAGCTCTTCCATCCACACGTCCAGCGGCTCGGGCTGGCCGCCATGGCTGACCTTGTGGATGCGCGCCGCCAGGCGCTGCACGCGCTCGGCCTGTGCCGGATGGTCGAAGTCACTGTCTTCGAGAGAGGCTTCGAGGAACAGCACGGCCGTGGCCACTTCCATGGCCAGCATCGGCGCTGGCGCGGCGCCGGACTGCACCGTCTGCGCGGCCGCGGCGGACAGCGCGCCGCCGAGTTGGTCACCGGCCGGATAGAGCTTCTTCAACGATTCGCCGACGAGCGAAAACTGCTCATTGAGCGACGACAGGCGGTGCAGCTCGCTGCCTGCCACGGCAGCCCAGCTTTCCTTGGCAGCGCTGACGCGTTTGCGCGCCTGCACGATCGACGCCGGGTCGTGGCGGCCGAGCGTCGTGACCAGGTAATCGACCGGCGCGCGCCGGGCCAGATTCCAGGCCAGCCGAACCGCGGCCAAGCGCGGCGCCTTGCGGCCGTCGCCGGGCGAAGCCGCCTGGGCGCAGAAAAACAGCAGGTCTTGCGCCAGACGCTGCGAAACATCGGCGCCGGCATCGGGCCGCGCCGAAGCGTCATCGACATGCTCGGACATGCGCAGCTGCGCCAGCAGCCGCGAGGCGATGCGCTTGCTGTACACATCGGGCACCAGAAGATGGTGGCCTTGCGCTTCGAAAAAGGCCGCAGCCATGTGCCACAACGTGCCGATGTGGCGCCGCTTCTTGTCGCTGCCCGCGGCCAGTCCGGCGAACAGCTCGGACAAGGCGAGCGCCGGCTCACCGGCGCCTTGACGCATCAAGGCCAGGGTCAGCGATTCGACTTCGCTGCGCAGCGCGGCGTCGAAAGCCCTCGGCCGGGTGGCGTCACCAGGCACCACGCGCCACTGCCAGTCTTGCGGCCACAGATCGGCCGGGTGCACGCGGTCGGCGCCGGCCAACTCCTGCACCTCGCGGTACTGCGGGAACAGCGCCAGCGGCGACATCGGCTTGCCGGACAGCAGGCGCGACAGGTAATCAAGCAGTGCAAACGATGCCTGCTCGATGCATTCGACATGCTTCACGCCCAGCTTGACAGGGCGCGACGAGGTGAGCTTCTGAAGGGCGGCTTCCGACGCGCGCAGCACCTGCGCGGCCGTCGGCAAGCCAACCAGTTCGAGCGCACCGACGCTTTGATGCAACTGCGCGCGCGCCGTGCGCAACACGCCCGGATCGACGGCATCGACATCCGAACCCTCCACTGCCTCGGCTTCTTTCAGGTAGCGGCGCAGCGACTTGTGCGCCGCTTCGAGCGATCGGCGCAGTTCGTCATGCACCCAGGCCAGCGCTGAAAGATCTTCGATCGTCTCGGTGTCGTGCAGGAGGTCCATGCGCGAGCTCTTTCTATGAGAGAAAAACCGCGGCGCTCAGGCCGGCGCCGGGGGTGAACCCCGCGGCGGCGAGAGCGCCTTGAACATCGATCAGGCGATCTTGAATCGCGAGACCGAGGCTTTCAATTCCTCAGCCGTGCGCGACAGCTCGCGCACCATCTGCGCGGTCGATCGCGTGCCTTCGCCGGTCTGCTCCGTCACCGCGAAGATGTGCTGGATGTTGTCGGCCACCACGTTGGCCGACTTCGCTTCTTCGGAGGCCTGCTTCGAAATGCGCTCGATCAGCTCGGCCAGTTCGCGCGTCACCCGGTCGATGTCGGTCAGCGCGCTGCCGGCCGCATCGGACAGCCGGGTGTTTTCAACCACGCCCTGCGTCGAACGCTCCATGGCGGCCACCGCGTCCTGGGTGTCGGTCTGAATCGCCTTGACCAGCGCCGCAATCTGCTTGGTGGCGTCGCCGGAACGCTCGGCTAATCGTTGCACTTCTTCGGCAACAACCGAGAAGCCGCGGCCAGCGTCGCCTGCCGATGCTGCCTGACTGGCCGCGTTGAGCGCCAGCACGTTCGTCTGCTCGGTAATGTCGGAAATCAGCTCGGTGATTTCACCGATCTCCTGCGACGACTCACCCAGGCGCTTGATGCGCTTGGAGGTTTCCTGGATCTGCTCGCGCATGGTGTTCATGCCGCCGATCGTGTTTTCCACCGCCAGGCGGCCGGTCTGCGCCGCAGCCAGCGACTGGCGTGCCACCGAAGCGGTCTGCTGCGCCTGCGTCGACACGGTGTTGATGCGGCCTGCCATCTGCAGCACCGACTCGCCGGTCTCGCGAATTTCACGCAGCTGCTCGGTCGAAGCGGCGAGCAGTTCGGTCGACGTGGATTCCACCTGCAGCGTCGTGTCGGTCACGCGGCCGACAGCGCCTTGCACCTGTTCGACCAGCATGCGCAGCTCTTCCACCGTGTAGTTCACCGAGTCGGCGATGGCGCCGGTGATGTCTTCGGTCACGGTCGCGGTCTGCGTCAGGTCGCCTTCGGCCACCGTCTGCAACTCGTTCATCAACCGCAAAATCGCCGCCTGGTTGGCGTCGTTGACGCGCTTGGCTTCGTTTTCCTGGCGCTGCGCTTGTACGCGCTGCGATTCGGCGAGCTTGGCGCGCTGGCCCTGATCTGACACGAAAAGGCGCAGCAGGCCGAGTGCAGACAGCGCAGCAGCCGTCAATCCGAGCAGGATCAATGCGACGCTGGCCGTGCTCAGACCACCGCCTTCGAGCTTGCCTTGCAGGTCTTCGAGACCCTTGCGCAAAGGCTCGCTGTCCGACACCACCGACGACTGCGCTTCACGCGCGGCCACCAGGCCTTGTAGGTTGTTCAAGATGGCACTGGCGTCCGTGCGCGTCTTCTCGTACTGCGTGACAAGCTGCTGCAAGCGCTCCCTGGTCTGCGGATCCTTGGTGCCCGCCAGTCGCAACTCGGCACTGCCGTTGAGCAAGCCGTTGGCGATTTCGCGGAACGAATTCAGGTCCTTGCCGAGCAAAAACACCGCCTCGGGGCTCACGCCTTCTGTCGTCAGGAACTCGTTGGCGCTCTTGCCAATGCGCTGCGTCAGCATCACCAACTGGCCGACGGCCGACAGTTCGGCGGCGCTGGCATCTTGCTGAAGCTTCAGCGACGACACCGTCTCCGCCGTTTCCAGAAGCTCCGACGACTGGCGGTTGATCGCGCGCAGCGCCTGACCGACCTGCGTCAGCGTCTTTTGCTGCGCCAGCACCACGGCGGCGTTCTTTTCGGCGCGCTCGACCAGCGGCACCAGCGGCTCGATCGCACCCTGTGCGGCGTACGGCGCTGCCTTGACATCGGCACTGCCGTCCTTGAGCGCGCGCAGGTTCTTGCCCAGCACCTCGGCGCTCTCGCGCACCTCGCCGAAAGCGCTGTCACTGCCCAGCAAGGCCTGAGACACCGATTTGGCAAGGCGCTGTGATTGCATCAGGGCCTGGCCGGTGGCGCCCACCTGGCCTGAACCATCCTGGGCCGCACCCACCGCCAGCCAAGAACCGCCGATCAGGCCGCCGAGGCCGAGCACCAGGGTCAGGAACAGTGCGTTTCGCTGCTGGGCCGCGGGCAGGTGGCCGATCAACGGCAGGCCCGTACCCGTGGCCGCTGCGCCTTCGGCGCCAGGCAATCGGGTTTCGCTGTAGTCGCCGCCCGTTTCCGTCGCATTGACTTCGGACAGGATCGACGAATCCGTATTGCCCTGCGTCACCGCCGGGGCCTGCGTGGGCGCGCTGAGGTCGACCGCCAGCGAAGCGATGCCGCCGCCGCCGCCACCCGCACCTGCCAGAACCATGTCGTCCGGACGCACCGGAATCACTTCGTCGAACATCGACGCCAGGTCATCGTCGCGACGATCGGCATCGCGGCCCTTGCCTTTGAACTTGTCGAGGAAACTCATGAGGCCTCCAGAGAGAATCTGCTTGTTGGGTTGAAGGCGTCGGCTCAGGCGACGATGGAGAGGAAGTGCTCGTCCTGGGCCAGTCGGGCCAAGTCGAGGGTTTGCCAGGCGCGCTGGTCAGGGTCGATCAAAATCCCGCCGGCGAAGGCCGGTCGGGCAGCACTGTCGCTGGGCGCCTCGGTCATCTGGTCACTGCTGCGCAAGCCGGCCAAGCGGTCGACCAGCAAGGCGCAATTCATGCCAAGCGACGCACCAAAGGCAACCAGGCGCGATTGCTCGCGAACCGCTTCAGCCGTGGAGGCTTCGGGCAAGCCAAGAAAACGTGCCAGATCGACCACGCCGTGCAAGCCGCCGCGCAGGTTGGCGACACCGACAAACCAGGGGTGGGTGTGCGGCACCGGCATCAGGGCTGCGGGCGGGAAAATTTCGCCGGCCTGCTCCAGCGGCAACAGCAGGCCGTGGCCACGGCACTCGACCGCCAGCCACGACTGGCCTCGCTGCTCGCTGCGCGCCGCCTGCATGCGCGCGGCCAGCCGCGTTTGCAGCTCGCGCAGGGCTTCACGATTGGCCATCTTGGTCTGTTAATCGAAGTTCTTGATCTTGCCGAGAAGCAACTCGGCATCGACCGGCTTGACGACATAGTCGCGCGCGCCCTGGCGCATGCCCCAGACCTTGTCGGTTTCCAGGCCCTTGCTGGTGCACATGATCACCGGCACATCGGAGAAACGCGGGTCGCGGGTGATGGCGCGCGTCAGCTGGAAGCCGTTCTGGCCCGGCATAACGACGTCCATCAGGATCAGGTCGGGCTTTTCTTCGCCCAGGCGCCGCATCGCGTCCTCGCCGTTTTCGGCGCTGCGCACCGCATAGCCGCGCTTGGTCAGCAGCTCGGTGAGGTGATGCAACTCGGTCTTGCTGTCATCGACAAGCAATATCTTCTGGATGGTCATGATGGGTCCGTCAGAGCGTGTTGATCGCGAACGTCAGGCCGCGGCTGGCGCTTCAATGCGCTTGCTGAACTGCTTCACGGCTCGCAGCAACTGTTCTTTGGTGAAGGGTTTGGTCAGATAGTCCTCTGAGCCGACCATGCGTCCACGCGCCTTGTCGAACAGCCCGTCCTTGGACGACAGCATGATCACCGGCACGTGCGCGAAACGCGGGTTGCGTTTGATGATGGCGCAGGTCTGGTAGCCATCGAGGCGCGGCATCAGGATGTCGCAGAAGACCAATTCCGGCAAATGGTCGTTGACCTTAGCCAGCGCGTCAAAGCCGTCTTCGGCCAGCACAACCTGGTGACCGCCCTGGGCGAGAAAGATCTCGGCGCTGCGGCGGATGGTGTTGCTGTCGTCGATGACCAGCACCTTGACGCCGGTGGCATCAGAGGCTTTTGAAGAGGTGTTCATCATCGAGCGGCAACTCCTTAGGCGGTTCTCACGGTGCGAGCCTTCACAGCTGCACCATTTCGAAGTCTTCTTTGCGCGCGCCACATTCCGGGCAGGTCCAGTTCATGGGCACGTCGGCCCAAGCCGTTCCGGCCGGCAGGCCATGTTCGGGATCGCCGGCGGACTCTTCATAGATCCAACCGCAGATCAGGCACATCCAAGTACGAGTGGGTTCAGTCACGAGAGCGTGTCAATCACTACAATGTGGACCTATTGTATTGAGCGAAAAAACGAGAAATCCAAGCGCTACTAGGCACATACGGTACTTTCTTCACATTCCGCTAGAGGTCTGCTTTGAGTCCTTCGGCGATTGCCTAGAACCACACACAAATCGCATGCTGCCGCCGTCTGCTGGGTGCGTCCCCCTATGAACCCCGATCCTTCCGTTGTCGATCCTGGCTCCGTCGTGGCCGAAGAGCCGCCGGCGCCGGCCTGCGTAATGAGCTTCAACGCCAGCGACGCCTCGGGAGCCGGCGGCAGCGCGGGCGACGTGGCCACCATCTCGGCGATGGGCGCGCACACGCTGCCGGTCATCACCTCGATCGTGCTGCGTGACAGCGCCGAAGTCTTCGACCAGCACCCGATCGAGGCCGAGCATGTGGCCGAGCAGGCACGCACGATCCTGGAAGACGTGACGCTGGCAGCCTGGAAGGTCGGCTTTCTCGGCAACGCCGACAACGTCGCCGCGGTGGCCGAAATCCTCTCCGATTACCCCGACATCCCCCTGGTGGCCTACATGCCCAGCCTGGGCTGGGTCGATGAGGACGAGCTGCAGAACTACATGGAGGCGTTTCGCGAGCTGATCCTGCCGGCAGCCGAAGTGCTGGTCGGCAACCACAAGACGCTCACCGACTTCCTGTTGCCCGACTGGGACAACGAGCGTGCCCCCTCCGCGCGCGAGCTCGCCGTGGCCGCCGGTGAACATGGCACGCGCTTCGTACTGGTGACCGGCATCATGCTGCCCTCCAAAGGCAAGGAGCAGTGGATCGACAACGTGCTGGCTTCGCCGCAGGGTGCGCTGACCGGTGAGAAGTTCGAGCTCTTCGAAGCCGGTTTCGTCGGCGCCGGTGACACGCTGTCGGCGGCGCTGGCAGCGCTGCTGGCCGCGGGCGCGGAGCTGTCCGACGCCGTCGGCGAAGCGCTGCAGTTCCTCGACCAGAGCCTGGACGCGGGCTTCCGGCCCGGCATGGGCAATGTCGTGCCCGATCGCTTCTTCTGGGCGCTGCCGCCGCCTGAGGATGGCGATGCAGCCCTCGAGGGTGAAGCGGGTGCGGAGCCCAGCGACGACAGCAACAACTTGCCGCCCGGAGCGTCGCGCCGTGTCCACTAATCAGCAGCTCTTCGAGCGAGCACAGAAGGTCATCCCCGGTGGCGTCAACTCGCCGGTGCGGGCGTTTCGCGCTGTCGGCGGCACGCCGCGCTTCGTCGCCCGCGCGCAAGGCGCCTACCTGTGGGACGCCGAGGACAAAAAGTACATCGACTACATCGGCTCCTGGGGCCCGATGATCCTCGGCCACGGCCATCCGGCGGTGCTTGACGCAGTGACCCGCGCAGCCCGCGAGGGCCTGTCGTTCGGCGCGCCGACCGAGCGCGAGATCGAACTCGCCGAAGCGATCCTGGCCCATGTGCCGAGCATGGAACAGGTGCGCCTCGTCTCCTCCGGCACCGAAGCCGGCATGAGCGCGCTGCGCCTCGCGCGCGGCGCCACCGGCCGTGCCAAGTTCATCAAGTTCGAAGGCTGCTACCACGGTCATGCTGATGCATTGCTCGTGAAAGCCGGCTCAGGCCTCGCGACCTTCGGTCACCCGACTTCGGCCGGTGTGCCGCCGGAGGTGGCCAAGGACACGATCGTGCTGCCGTACAACGACGTCGCGGCGCTCGAAGCCGCGTTCGACGCCCACCCGCGTGAGCTGGCCTGCGTGATGATCGAGCCGATCGCCGGCAACATGAATTTCGTGCGCGCCGCCGTGCCGTTCATGGCGCGGCTGCGTGAGCTGTGCTCGCGCGACGGCACGCTGCTGGTGTTCGACGAAGTGATGACCGGTTTTCGCGTCGCTCTCGGCAGTGCGCAAAGTGTGTACGCCAAGCTGATTCCCGGATTCAAGCCCGATGTCAGCGTCTTCGGCAAGGTGATTGGTGGCGGCATGCCGCTGGCGGCCTTTGGCGGCAGCAAGGACGTGATGGCGCAACTGGCGCCGCTCGGGCCTGTCTATCAGGCCGGCACCTTGAGCGGCAACCCGGTGGCCACTGCCTGCGGCTTGGCGACGTTGCATGAGATTGCCAAGCCTGGCTTCTTCGACGCACTGTCGCAGCGCACGCGTGCTTTGGGAGATGGCTTGTCGCGTGAAGCCAAAGCCGCTGGCGTGCCGTTCTGCAGCGATAGCGAAGGCGGCATGTTCGGCTTCTTCTTCACCGACGCCCTGCCGCAGAACTACGGCACTGTGATGGCCACGGACAAAGAGCGCTTCAACCGCTTCTTCCACGCCATGCTGAGTCGCGGTGTCTACCTTGCTCCGGCACTGTATGAAGCCGGCTTTGTCAGCGCGGCGCACACGGCGGCTGACATCGACAGCACACTCACCGCCGCGCGGGCGGCGTTCGCATCGCTCAAGTAGGCGACGAGCGCAGGCCGACGCTCTTGCCGCCGGCCCACAGGTACTCGACGCGCAGAATCGCCTCGCCCTTCTCGCCGGCAAAGGTGAATCCGAGCATGGACACGGCATCGCCGTTTTTGATCTCGGGCATCTTCCAAGCCTCCATGCGTGACAACGGCGCGAGCTCAATGTGCCAGCGCTTGTCCTTGCGCGTCGGCAGTTGCGCCGCCTTGAGCATGCCGGCGCCATCGACG
>JANOEG010000653.1:0-10881 GCA_031413095.1 Burkholderiales bacterium
AGCCTGATCGGCGCCAACGGCGCCGGCAAGACGACCACTCTCAAGGCCATCACCGGCACGCAGCCGGTGGCTGCCGGTGACATCGAGTTCATGGGCAAGAGCATCAAGGGCCAGGGCGCCTGGAACCTCGTCAAGCAGGGCTTGGTGATGGTGCCGGAAGGCCGCGGCGTGTTCTCGCGCATGACGATCGTCGAGAACCTGCAGATGGGCGCCTTCGTGCGCAACGACAACGAGATCGACGCCGACATCGACAAGGTCTTCGCCATCTTCCCGCGCCTGAAGGAGCGCGCGATGCAACTCGCCGGCACGATGAGCGGCGGCGAGCAGCAGATGCTGGCCATGGGCCGCGCGCTGATGGCCAAGCCGAAGGTGCTGCTGCTCGACGAGCCGTCGATGGGCCTGTCGCCGATCATGGTCGACAAGATCTTCGAAGTCGTTGCCGACATCCACAAGAAAGGCACGACGGTGCTGCTGGTCGAGCAGAACGCCAGCCGCGCGCTCGGCCTGGCCAACCGCGGCTACGTGATGGAGTCGGGCGAAGTCACGATGGACGGTGACGCCAAGATGCTGCTGGCCGATCCGCGCGTGCGCGCCGCGTATCTCGGCGAATAACCTGCGGTTTGGGCGTCTCGACCAAGGCCTTGGGGGTCGGTCCGGGACGGGTTGCGCAAGGGTGGCATCATCACTGCCCATTGCATTTGCAGACCAGCGTTTGGCGCACCGTTGCAAGGACAGCAGCATGACCCCCACCCATTCCCTCATCGCTCTGGCCATCATGGCCACCGTGACGCTTTCATCCTGGCCGGGCCGCGCGCAGACAGCGCCGGCCAAACCCGCGGCCACGCCGCCGAAGCTGATCATGCCGGCCGCGCCAGCGGTCAAGGCCGCAGGCCCGAAAACGCTCGGCGGCAAGGCCCCCGTTGGCAAGATGCTGACTCGCGATGAGTTGCGCACCTGCCTGAAGCGCCTGGACGGCGTCAACGCGTCGACCAAAGAGCTCGAGCAACGGCGCGCTGCGCTCGACAAGGAGAAGGAAGACTTGGTCACGAGTGGCGATGCGCTCAAGGCCGACCGTGCCGATGTCGACGTCAAGCTCGCTGCCGTGCGCGATTGGGAAGGCCGCATGCGGGCTCACGGCACGGAAATCGAAGCCTTCAACCAGCGCCTGAAAGCTGCCGACGAAGGACCGCGCAGCAAGCGTGAAGAGATGGCCAAAGAACTCGACGCCGAGCGCGACCGACTGTCCAAGGCGCGCGTGCCGCTCGGCGAAGAAGAGGCGCGCCTGGTGCCGACATACCAGAACGCTGTCAAGGCCTACAACGACAAGGCGTTGGCCCGCGATGCGATCGTTGCCGACTGGAATGGCCGCAACAAAGCGATGAACGAGTCAAGCCTGAAGCAGGAAGAGGATCGCAGCGCGTGGCTCAGCGAATGTGCGAACCGTCCGTACCGCGAGGACGATGAGATCGCCATCAAGACAGGCAAGTGAGGCCATGATGAACGTTACTGACAAATCCGCTTCCAACCCGCTGCTTCAACCCTGGACCGCGCCCCATGGCCTGCCGCCGTTCGCAACGATCAGGCCGGAGCACTTTGCACCGGCCTTCGAGGTGGCGATGCGCGAGCATCGCGCCGAGCTCGATGCAATCGCCGGCCAAGCGGCCGAGCCCACCTTCGACAACACCGTGGTCCGGCTCGATGCGAGCGGGCGCTTGATGGCGCGCCTGGACGGCGCATTTCACAACCTGTGCGCGTCTGAGACGTCGGATGCACTGCAGGCCGCGCAGCGCGAACTGGCGCAGCCGATGGCAGCGCACAGCAACGCGATCTACCTCAACGAAACGCTGTTTGCCCGACTCGACGGCCTGCATGCACGCCGTGCGGCGCTGGACCTGCAAGCCGAACAGCAGCGCCTGCTCGAACAGCTGCACAGCGATTTCGTGCGCGCTGGTGCGCGGCTGAAGGGCGCTGACCGCGAGCGCTTCGCCCAACTCAACGAACGCCTGGCGGCGCTGATGACCGCCTTCGGCCAGAACGTGCTCGCCGACGAGTCCGCTTACCGTCTGACGCTGGCCACCGAAGCCGACATGGCGGGCCTGCCGGCCTTCGTGCGTGACGCAGCGCGGCAGGCCGCGGCCGACCGTGGCCTGTCCGGCGCCGTGATCACCTTGTCTCGATCGCTGATCGTGCCCTTCCTGACGTTCAGCCAGCGGCGTGATCTGCGTGAAGCGGCGTGGCGTGCCTGGACGACGCGCGGCGAACACGATGGATCGACCGACAACCGCCCGGTGATCCGCGAAATTCTCGAGCTGCGTGCCGAGCAGGCGGCGCTGCTCGGCTTCACGAGCTTTGCCGACTACGCGCTGGCCAACACGATGGCGCGCACGCATGGCGCCGTGATGCGTCTGCTCGACGATGTCTGGTCGCGCGCGGTGCCGGCTTTGGAGCGCGAGCGCGCCGAGTTAATGGCGCAGATGAAAGAGCAGGGCGCGACGCATGCGATCGAGCCCTGGGACTGGCGCTTCTGGGCCGAGCAGGTGCGCCAGCGCCAGTACGCAATCGACGACGCCGAGGTCAAGCCGTACTTCCCGTTGGAGCGGATGGTCGCGGCGGCCTTCGATTGCGCCGAACGTCTGTTTGGCGTGCGCTTCGTCAAGCGCGAAGGCCTCGAGCTCTACCACCCAGACGTCAACGCCTACGAGGTGCGCTCGCGCGACGGCTCGCTGGTCGGCGTATTCCTGCATGACAACTTTGCGCGCCCGTCCAAGCGCAGCGGCGCGTGGATGAGTTCTTACCGGCAGCAGACGAAAAACGGCGGTGCGGTGGCGCCGATCGTTGTCAACAACAACAACTTCGCAAAGTCGGCGCCAGGGCAGCCGACGCTGCTGTCCTTCGATGACGTGCGCACGCTGTTCCACGAGTTCGGCCACGGCCTGCACGGCCTGCTGTCGAACGTGGGCTACGAGCGCCTGTCCGGCACCAACGTGCTACGCGATTTCGTCGAACTGCCGTCGCAGCTATTCGAGCACTGGACCAGCGAGCCCGAAGTGCTGCGCCGTCATGCGCGCCATGTCGCCACCGGTGAACCGATTCCCGATGAGCTGATCGAGCGTTTGAAACGCGCCCGTCGCTTTGGGCAGGCGTTCGAGACGGTGCGCTACACCGCCAGCGCGCTCACCGACATGGCGGTGCATGCGCTGCCGCAGGGCCGTGTGCCCGCCGATCCGGTGGCCTTCGAAGCCAAGGTGTTGCGCGAGCGAGGCCTGCCGCCGGGCGTCGGTGTGAACCACCGTTTCACGCATTTCCAGCATCTGTTCTACGGCTCGGGCTATGCCGCGGGCTACTACGTGTACCTGTGGGCCGAGGTGCTCGATGCCGACGCGTTCGATGCATTCACCGAAGCGGGCAGCGCATTCGATCCAAAGGTGGCCGGGCGACTGCTCAAGCACATCTACTCAGCCGGTGACAGCGTGGAGCCTGGCGCGACGTACGAAGCGTTTCGCGGCCGCGCGGCGCGCGTCGAATCGATGCTGGAGAAGAAGGGGCTCTTGCAGCCCGCCTAGACCGACTTCAGTTCGGCCTTTTCTCGAGGCGCATCACTTCGTTCTCGCGCTTCATCGAGAAGCGCGTCAGGAAGCTGTTGCCGAGCAGGATGTGCGGCATGGCCGATGGCAGCACCAAGGCTTCGACATTGGCAACCTCCACGTCGCCGACGCGCACCGAATTCAGCATGACGGCGTACACCGGCACACGGCCGTTGGCCGTTTCGGCCACGCCACGCGTGCCGGCCTTGTAGTCCACGCCCAGGCGGTCGGCTTCGGACTGTCCCATGCTGACTTTGGTGGCGCCGGTGTCGACCATGAAGGACACAGACTTGCCGTTGATCTGACCGACGGTGTTGAAGTGCCCGCCGCTGCCGGCCATCAGCACGATTTCGCTGCCCCTGCGTGAACCGGCCTCACTGCTGATCTTGACCGGGCCGGCGCCGAGCAGCAGCGTGCGCCGCGCGCCGTCCACGGTCACTTCGGCCTGTGGCCCTGACAGGGACACCAGACGCACACCCTTGACCGTGTTGCCCACAGCCACAGCGTGGGGCTGGCCGTCGATCACCAGCAGCGCTTTTTGCAAACCCAGGTTGCCGTTGAGCGTGACCGATTGCGCAGCCGCCGCGCTCGCCGCCATGAACAGCATCGCTGTGAGGGCGATGCGCTGGCGGCGCTTGCTTTTGGGGCTTTGCATGTTGTTCGGTGCGTTTTGAGATTCTTCGATGAAAATTCTGACATGCAAGGACCGGCAGCAACAGCTCTGCACATCGAGCGCAACGTGAACCTGCGCACGATGAATGCATTTGCCTTGTCGGCGCAAGCTGCGACGTTGGTACGAGTGGACAGCGACGCCGCCGTGCGCCGTGTGATCGATCACACCGAACTCGGCCGCGCGCCCAAGCTCGTGCTCGGTGGCGGCAGCAACATCGTCTTCACGCGCGATCCGAAAAGCGTCGTGCTCAAGGTCGAAGTGATGGGCCGGCGCTTGGTGCAAGAGCGCGCCGACGCCTGGATCGTCGAGGCTGGCGCCGGTGAGAACTGGCACGACACGGTGGCGTGGACGCTGCAACAGGGTTGGCCAGGCCTGGAAAACCTGGCCTTGATTCCCGGCACGGTCGGTGCCGCGCCGGTGCAGAACATCGGCGCCTACGGTGTCGAGTTGCGCGAGCGTTTTGAATCGTTGGACGTGGTCGATCTGGTCACCGGCCGCGGCGCCACACTCGAGCTCGACGCTTGCCACTTCGGTTACCGCGACAGCGTGTTCAAACAATCGCTCGCCGGCAAGAGCGTGATCACACGTGTGCGCTTTCGCTTGCCCAAGCCGTGGCAGCCGGTGCTGGGGTACCTTGAACTCGAGCGCCGCATGCAGGAAACCGGCAACTCACGACCCGATGCGCAGACGGTGTTCGATTGGGTGTGTGCGATCCGCCGCGCCAAGTTGCCGGACCCGGCCGTGATCGGCAATGTTGGCAGCTTCTTCAAGAACCCGATCGTCAGCACCGAGCAGTGCCGAGACATCATCGGCCGCGATCCGGAGATCGTGCACTACCTGCTGCCCGACGGCACGGTGAAGCTGGCGGCAGGCTGGTTGATCGATGCCTGCGGCTGGAAAGGCAAATCGATCGGCCGCGCCGGTGTGTACGAGAAGCAGGCCCTGGTGCTCGTCAATCGCGGCGGCGCGTCGGGCGCGGAAGTGGTGACGCTGGCGCGCGCGATTCAGGAGAGCGTGTACGGGCGCTTCGGCATTCGGCTGGAGCCGGAGCCGATCATCGTTTGATGGCGGACTTCGGTCTGAAGGCTTTGCACACCGACTCGTCGGTCTCGAGGTAGGGCCCGCCGATCAGGTCGATGCAATAGGGCACCGCGGCGAAGATACCGGGCACCGGGGGTGTGCCATCCGGCAAGCCGGACAGCGTCTCCGCAATCGACTTCGGCTGCCCCGGCAGGTTGATGATCAAGGTCTGCTTGCGGATCACCGCGACCTGCCGCGACAGAATTGCCGTCGGCACGAAGCGCAAGCTGATCTGCCGCATCTGCTCGCCGAACCCCGGCATCTCTTTGTCAGCCACCGCCAGTGTGGCTTCTGGTGTGACGTCGCGAGCGGCCGGTCCGGTGCCGCCGGTGGTCAGCACGAGGTCGCACTGTTTGATGTCGACGAGTTCGACCAGCGCATGCGTGATGCCGTCCTGCTCGTCGGGGATCACGCTCGCTTCCCAGTCGATCGGGTTTTTCAGCGCTCGGGTCAGCCACTCCTTCAACGCCGGGATGCCCTTGTCTTCATAGACACCCGCCGAGGCGCGGTCGCTCACCGAGAGCAAACCGATCTTCACGCGATCAGGATCACTCATTTCACGAAGGGCTTGATGAACTGAAAGAGTTCACGCCAGGCGCGGCCATGTCGTTGCTCCGGCGGCAGCTCGGCGTCCTTGCGCGCATTGCGAATCAGCGCGCGCAGGGGCTGCAAATCCGTTTGCGGGTGCTCGGCCATCCAGCGCGTCAGCGCGTCGTCACTGTCCACCAGCTCAGCGCGCCACAACTCGGCTTGGTGCAAGGCCAGCGAGTCGTGTGCGCGGCCGAGTTTGGCGGCGGCCACCGCCTCACGGATAGGTTCGATGTCAGCGTCGCGCATCAGCCTGCCGATGTACTGCATCTGCCGGCGCTTGCCTTCGTGCGAACGGGTGTGGCGCCACTGGGCGAGCGCGTCGCGCAAGGCGTCGGGCATCGGCGTGGCGGCCAGCGCGGCTTCGGACATCGTGGTCAGCGCTTCACCCAGCCCTTGTTGCTCGTGCGCTTCGCGTTTGAGCGCGCTCTTGCTGGGGCGCGCGTAGGCACTGGCAGTGGTTTCATCTTCGGTTTTCATGCTGATCGTTATGATAGTTCGCATGACAAAAGCCCAAGGGTTCGCCTACAGCCGCGAGCAGTTCGCGCAGTTGGTCGAAGACGCGCTGCGCATCGCGCGAGGCGCCGGTGCCAGCGACGCGGCTGCCGAGGTCTCCGAAGGCGCAGGCCTGTCGGTATCCGTGCGCAAGGGCGCGCTCGAAAACGTCGAGCGCAACCGCGACAAGTCGATCGGCGTCACCGTCTATCTTGGCCAGCGCCGTGGCAATGCCAGCAGCTCGGACTTCTCTCGCACGGCGCTCGAACAAACGGTGCGCGCCGCTTACGACATCGCCCGCTTCACAGCTGAGGACCCGTCGGCCGGTCTGCCCGAGGAGGCCGATCTGGCGCCGCCCGAAGCCATGCAGCGCGATCTCGACTTGTGCCACCCGTGGGCGATCGATGCGCAAGCCGCCGCCGCGCTGGCGTTGCGCTGCGAAGCCGCGGCGTTTGCCACCGACCGCCGCGTCACCAACTCCGAAGGCGCCGGCGTTTCGGCGCAGCAGTCGCACTTCTTCATGGGCAACACGCGCGGCTTTCGTGGCGGCTATGCGAGCTCGCGCCACGGTGTGTCGGTGTCGCCGATCGTCGGCAAGAACCAGGACATGCAGCGCGACTACTGGTACACGTCGATGCGCGACGCGGCCGAGCTGGCTGCGCCGGAAGCGGTGGGGCGCTACGCCGCCGAGCGCGCGCTGTCGCGCCTGCAGTCGCGCAAGATCGGCACCTGCGAAGTGCCGGTGTTGTTCGAATCGACGCTGGCGTCCGGCCTCGTCGGTGCGTTCGTGCAAGCCACTTCGGGCGGCTCGCTCTATCGCAAAGCGAGTTTTCTCGAAGGCTGCCTGGGCCAGAGTGCGATGGCCGAGCACCTCGATCTGCACGAGTTTCCGCATGTGCGCAAAGGCAAGGGCAGCGCGCCGTTCGATGACGAGGGCGTGACCACGCACGCGCGCCGCGTTGTCGATGGCGGTGTCGTGCAGGGCTACTTCTTGTCGAGCTATTCCGCGCGCAAGCTCGGCATGCGCACCACGGGCAATGCCGGCGGCTCGCACAATCTGACGCTGTCGAGCCGCCTCACGCAGCCCAGCGACGACCTCAACGCGATGCTGGCCAAGCTGCACCGCGGGTTGTTTGTCATCGAGCTGATCGGCCAGGGCGTCAACGGTGTGACGGGCGACTACTCGCGCGGCGCAGCCGGCTTCTGGGTCGAGGGCGGGCGCATGGTGCATCCGGTGCATGAGGTCACCATCGCCGGCAACCTGCGCGAAATGCTGAAGGGCATTGTCGCCGTTGGCGCCGATGCCTACACGTCGGGCAGCAAGACAACCGGCTCGGTGCTGATCGAGCGGATGAAGGTGGCTGGGGCCTGACCGTTGACAGGGGGAAACCCCCTGCGGAGGCCTCAGGGCGCTACCTAGAATCCTTGCGTCCCTCTGTTCACCCTCAGGAGTGTCTCCATGGAACGTCGTTCCTTCGTTCACGGTGCCGGCCTCGCCGGGATCCTTGCTGCCGGCGTTGCTCCGGCGGTGCATGCGCAAGCCGCCATCCGCTGGCGCCTGACCTCGAGTTTTCCGAAGTCACTCGATACGCTGTTCGGCGTGGCCGATGTGTTCGCCAAGAAGGTCAGCGACATGACGGGCGGCAAGTTCGTGATCTCGACCCACGCCGCGGGCGAAATCGTGCCGGCTTTCGGCACGGTGGACGCCATCCAACAAGGCACGGTCGAGTGCGCCAACACGGCACCGTACTACTACTTCGGCAAGGATCCGACGTTTGCCATCGGCTGTGCGATCCCCTTCGGACTTAACAGCCGCCAGATGACGGCATGGCAGTACGAAGGCAACGGCCTGAAGCTGATGCGCGAGTTCTACAGCAACTACGGCATCATCAGCTTCCCGATGGGCAACACGGGTGCGCAGATGGGCGGCTGGTGGCGCAAGGAAATCAAGACGCTGGCCGACATCAAGGGCGTCAAGTTCCGCACCGGCGGCTTCAGCGGCAAGGTGTTCGAGCGCATCGGCGGCGTGGCGGCCAACATTCCCGGCGGCGAAATTTACGCCGCGCTGGAGAAGGGCACGATCGACGCAGCCGAGTGGGTCGGTCCCTATGACGATGAAAAGCTCGGCTTCCAGAAGGTGGCCAAGTTCTACGCCTATCCGGGCTACTGGGAGGGCGGCCCGCAGCTCGATCTGCACGTCAACATCAAAGCCTACGACGCGCTGTCGGCCGAGTACAAGGCCATCGTCGAAGCCGCTGCGGCCTACGCGCACACCGACATGCAGGCCCGCTACGATGCGCGCAATGCGGCTGCGTTGAAGCGCTTGGTGGCGGGGGGCACGAAGCTGTTCCGCTTCCCCAAGCCGCTGATGGATGCCGCGTTCAAGGAGGCAATGGCTCTGTACGCCGAACTCTCCAACACCAACCCGGCCTGGAAGAAGGTCTATACGGACTACGCAGCCTTCCGTCGCGACGCTAACCTGTGGTTCCGCTTCACCGAGGCCGGATTCGACAGCTACATGCAGAGCGCCAAACTGTAGGCACAGCCCGGCAGCGAAAAGGCCCCGCAACGCGGGGCCTTTTTTCTTTCTTGCGCGGCAGATTGCCGTCGGCTACTTGTTGCCGGCCTCTTTCTTCAATGCGTCTTCGACTGCCTTCATCGGATCGTCCGATTCTTCCTTCTTGTCATCGTCGCTCGGTGGTTGCAGTGGATCCGACGGCTGCGCCTCGGAGGCCGCCCCGGCAGGCACCTCGGCCTGCGGCGCCGTATCCGTGTAGTTGCCGCCTCCCATCTGCTCGATGGCCTCACCGGCCTTGTTGATGTCGAGCACCTGTTCCTTGTCGAGGAACACCGTCACCGTCTGCGGGAAAAAAATGACGATCGCCACCAGCACGAGCTGGATGATGATGAAGGGGATTGCGCCCATGTAGATGTCGCGCGATTCCACCTTGCGCGGCAGCGACTTGTTCTTGAACAGCGTGTCCGAGATGCCGCGCAGGTAGAACAGCGCAAAGCCGAACGGCGGGTGCATGAAGCTGGTCTGCATGTTGACGCAGATCATCACGCCGAACCACACCAGGTCGATGCCGAGCTTGGCCGCCACCGGCGCCAGAAACGGGATGATGATGAAGGCGATCTCGAAGAAGTCGAGAAAGAACGCCAGGAAGAAGATGAAGATGTTGACCGCGATCAGGAAGCCGAGCTGGCCGCCCGGCAGCCCCGCCAGCATGTGCTCGATCCAGATGCCGCCATCCACGCCCTGGAAGACCAGGGTGAACACGCGCGAGCCGATCAGGATGAAGACCACCATCGCGGTGATGCGCATCGTGTTGAGCAGTGCCTGCTTGAGCAGCGCCAGGCTCAGGCGCTTGTGCATCGCCGCCAGGATGAAGGCGCCCACCGCGCCCATCGCGCCGGCTTCGGTGGGCGTGGCGATGGCGTGCTTCATGCCGGGCAGGCCGCCCATGCTGCCGAGCACGGTGAAGATCAGCAATGCGGACGGCACGATGCCGCGCAGGCACTTCGACCACAGCGCCCAGCCTTCGAGCGTGCGGCCTTCCTTCGGCACGCCCGGCACATGGGACGGCCGGATGCGCGAGAGCAGGAAGGTGTAGAGCGCGAAGAGCCCCACCTGCAGCAGCGCGGGGCCCCAGGCGCCCTTGTACATGTCGCCGACCGGCTTGCCGAGCTGGTCGGCCAGCACGATCAGCACCAGCGACGGCGGCACCAGTTGCGTGATGGTGCCCGAGGCCGCCAGCACGCCGGTGGCGTAGCGCATGTTGTAGCCCCAGCGCATCATCACCGGCAGCGAGATCATCGCCATCGCGATTACCTGGCCGGCCACGGTGCCTGTGATCGCGCCGAGGATGAAGCCGACGATGATGACCGAGTAGCCGAGGCCACCGCGCACCGGGCCGAAGAGCTGGCCCATCGAGTCGAGCATGTCTTCCGCGAGGCCGCAGCGCTCGAGGATGGTGCCCATCAGCGTGAAGAACGGGATTGCGAGCAGCAGATCGTTCGACAGGATGCCGAAGACGTTGAGCGGCAGCGCAGTCATGAAGCTGGCGGGAAACCAGCCCATCCACACCGCGAAGAAGCCGCAGGTCAGGCCCAGCGCCATCAACGAAAACGCCACCGGAAAGCCAATCAGCAGCACGAAGATGAGCGCCCCGAACATTAGCGGGGCGAAAGCCTGCATCGTCATAGAGCCCCCTTGGCCCTATGGGCCGTCCCCCCAAGGGGGCGAGAGCGCCTTCGGAACGGCCGCACGGCGCTCATTGCAGCGGCCGTTCGTAGTGGAAGTCGCCTTCGTACTTGTGTGCCAGCCATGCCATACGCTTGATCGCTTCCGATACGCCCTGAATGAACAGCAAGGCAAAGCCTAGCGGCAGCATCAGCATCGCCGGCCAGCGGATCAGGCCGCCGGCATTGCTCGACATCTCGCCCGATTCGTACATCTTC
>JANOEG010000654.1:0-1992 GCA_031413095.1 Burkholderiales bacterium
TTCACGCACGAGATCGTCGAGGATGGCGCCGAGCTCGGCGCGGTCGGCGCTGGCCGAGAGGTCGCGGTCGAACGTGGTTTCGCGGCTCATCGACACCGGCTCGCTCGACGTCGACAGCGGCCGCTCGTCGCGGCCGTGCGCTGCGTCGTGCAGCCAGCGCGCATAGCTGCGGCCAAAGTGCTCGGCCAGCAGCGCTTTGTCGGTGGCGGCGAGCTCGGCGATGGTCTTGATGCCGAGCGCCGAGAGTTTCGCGCCCGCCTTCGGCCCGATGCCGTTGATGCGCCGCACCGGCAGCGGCCAGATGTGGCGTGGCAGATCGTCGTGCGTGAGCACGGTCAGTCCGTCGGGCTTGTCGAGTTCGCTGGCGATCTTGGCCAGCAACTTGTTCGGCGTGATGCCGATCGAGCAGGTCAGGCCCGTCGTGCTGCGGACGTTGTTGCGGATGTCCTGCGCCACCGCGCGCACGCCGCCGAACGGGTCGTGGCCGACGCTGTCCTGCGCGCCCGGCACGTCGCTGAGGTCGATGTAGATCTCGTCGATGCCGCGGTCTTCGATCACTGGCGCGACCTCGGCCACCGCCGCCTTGAAGCGCCGCGAATACAGGCGGTAGCGCTCGAAGTCGGTCGGCAGCAGAACGGCCTGCGGCGCTCGCAATGCGGCTTTCATCAAGCCCATGCCGGAGTGCACGCCGAGATCGCGCGCCGGGTAGGTCGCGGTGGTGATGACGCCGCGTCCTTTGTAGGTGGCTAGCGTGGCGAAGCGCCGCGTGCCATCGGCCAGGACTTCGGGCTGGGCCCGCCGGCCGCCGCCGATGACGACCGCCTGGCCCTGCAACTCGGGGTAACGCAACAGCTCGACCGATGCATAGAAGGCGTCCATGTCGAGGTGGGCGATCCAGCGGCGGCGCGGCGTCATGGCTGCGATTCTGCGGCGGCGCTGCTGACAGCCGGCCGCCAGCAGGAGATCGACGCGCCGTTGCGACTGGTTGCTATTGAAGTCACAGTCCGGGTAAATTTCACTTGTAAATGGGCGAAATGCCCATTTACACTGCATCCATCGCAGAGGCCTCAACCCGAGGCCCGCAGCCCAGGCGCCCGGCAGGCGGCGCAGGAGAGACCCGACATGACAACGAAGAATCCCCGACAAGCCTTTGTCCTGAGCCGCCGCCGCGCGCTCGCAGCTCCGGCCGCGGCGCTGATCGCCGGTGTGCTCGGCCCCGCGTTGCTCAGCGCCTGCGGTGGCGGCGGTGACAGTGCCACCGCGACCGGCGCCGAGAGTTACACCAGCGGCCCGATCAGCGGCTTGGGCTCGATCATCGTCGGCGGAGTGCGCTTCGAGGACAACAGCGCCCGCGTCGAAGACGACGACGATGGCAGCTCACGCAGCCGCAGCGTGCTCAAGCTGGGCATGGTGGTCGAGGTCAGCTCCTCGTCGATCGACGACAGCACTGGCCGCGCAGTGGCTGGCCTGATCCGTTTCGGCAGCGAGCTGACGGGGCCGGTGGCGTCGATCGACAGCGCCGCGCAGACCCTGCGCGTGCTCGACCAGACGGTCGAGGTGCGCGCCGAGACCGTGTTCGACGCGGCCCTGGTCGGCGGCTTCGCTGCGTTGGCGGTGAACCAGATCCTCGAAATCCACGCCTTGTTCGACAGCGCCACCGGGCACTACCTGGCAACGCGCATCGAGCTCGAAGACAACAGCAGCGAGTACCGCCTGCGCGGCCTCGTCAGCCAGCTCGACAGCAGCGCGCAGACGTTCCACATTGGCGATGCCGTCATCAACTACGCCAGCGCCGACATGCGCGATTCGCCGGCCCTGGCCGACGGCCAGCGCGTGCGCGTGCGCCTGCAAACCGCGCAGGTGAACGGCCAGTGGGTGGCCACGCGCGTCGGGCGCGGCGTGCGCAACATCGACGGCGTGTCCGATGCACGCATCCGCGGCTTCGTCAACGCGTTTGCCTCGGCGGCGCAGTTCCAGGTCAACGGCATCGCG
>JANOEG010000655.1:0-8102 GCA_031413095.1 Burkholderiales bacterium
TGAGGCTCGCGCCTGCGCGCCGGCCGCACCTCTCGAACAACACAGCGTGAGCAAGACCGCGTGAGCACCGTCCTGATCACTGATCACGCCTGGCCTGACCTCGAGATCGAAGGTGCGGTTATCGAAGGCGCGGGGTTGCGCATGGCCGCCGGCCCGGCCGTACCGGCGAGTGCGCAGACGATCACAGCGCTGGTGCGCGAGCACCAGCCCGCGTCGATCCTCACCTGCTGGGCACAGGTCGATGCGAGCGCGGTCGGCGCGACCAGCGCGTTGCGCCACGTCGGGCGCATCGGCGTCGGCCTGGACAACATCGACGTCGCCGCGTGCAGCGCGCGCGGCATCCCGGTGACGAATGTTCCCGACTACTGCATCGAGGACGTCTCCGACCACGCGCTCGGCTTCGCGCTGGCGTGGACACGCGGCATTGTTTTCTTCGACCGCGCGGTGCGTGCCGGCCGCTGGGATCCTGCGCAGGCCAAGCTCCGCCGGCTCGCAGCACAGACCGTCGGCATCATCGGTTATGGCCGCATCGGCCGCGCCAGCGCGCGCAAGTTTGCGGCGTTCGGTTGCCGCGTGCTGGTGCATTCAAGGTCGGCGCCTGAACCGGCCGCCGGCATCGAAGTCATGGCCCTCGACGCCCTGCTGGCGGCGAGCGACATCGTCGTGCTGCATGTGCCGCTCGTCGAGGCAACACGCCACCTGATCGATGCGCGCCGCATCGCGCAGATGAAGCCCGGCGGCCTGCTCATCAACGTCAGCCGTGGCGGCCTGGTCGATACCGGCGCTGTCATCGAAGCGCTGCGCAGCGGCCGGCTCGGCGCGGCTGCGCTCGACGTGCTGGAGTCCGAACCCGAAGTTCCGCGCGCGCTGCTCGAGCAGCAGCCGGTGCTGCTGACGCCGCATGTCGCGTTCAGCTCCGACCTGTCGCTCGCCGAGCTGCGACAGCGCGCCGCCGAAGAAGCAGTGCGCGTGCTGCGCGGGCAGCCGCCTCTCAACCTCTGCAACACCCCGACCCGATGACCGCTCCGATCCGCACCGTTCGCGCACGCCAGATCCTCGATTCCCGCGGCCGGCCGACGGTCGAAGCCGACGTCACGCTCGCCGACGGAAGCTTCGGCCGCGCCTCGGTGCCTTCTGGCGCCTCCACCGGAAGCGCCGAAGCGCACGAGTTGCGCGACGGCGACCCGGCCTTGCATGCCGGCCTGTCGGTGCTGAAGGCGGTGGCCAACGCCAACGGCGAGATCGCCGCTGCGCTGGCGGGCCGTGATGCACTCGAACAGCGCGCGATCGACCAGTCGATGCTCGTCCTCGACGGCACGCCGCAACTCGCGCGGCTCGGTGCCAATGCTGTGCTCGCGGTGTCGATCGCCGTCGCACGCGCCGCCGCCGCGGCGCAGCGCCAGCCGCTCTTCGAACGTGTGCGCGAGATCGCCGGCCTGGCACACCTCACGATGCCGGTGCCGATGGTCAACATCCTGAGCGGCGGGCTGCATGCGGGCCGCGGCATGGACGTGCAAGACTTTCTGGCGATGCCGGTGCGCGCCACGTCGATCGCCGACGCCATCGACACGGTATCGCGCGTGCGCAACGCGGCCACCGACGAGGCGCGCCAGCGCGGCTTGCCGACGCTGCTGGCCGACGAGGGCGGCATCAGCCCGGGGCTGCCGACGGGCCGCGACGCGCTGGAGATGATGCTGCGCATCATCGAGCGCGCCGGGTTGAAGCCGGGCGACGACATCGTGATCGCCATCGACGTCGCGGCCACGTCGCTGCAGCGGCCTAATGGCCACTACGGGCTGGCTCGCGAAGCTCGTGTCGCCAACTCAGCCGAGATGATCGAGATGCTCGCCGGCTGGGTGCACGACTATCCCGTCGTTTCGATCGAGGACGGCCTGGGCGAGGAGGACTGGGCGGCGTGGGCCGAACTCACCGCGCGCCTTGGCGGCAACGTGCAACTCGTCGGCGACGACCTGTTCACGACCCACCCGCAGCGCCTGGAGCGCGGCGTTCGCGAGCACGTGGCCAACGGCGTGCTCGTCAAGGCCAACCAGAACGGCACGCTGTCGGGCACGATCGACCTCGTCGCGCAGGCCAAGGCCGCTGGCTATGCCACGATCGTCTCGGCGCGCTCGGGTGAGACCGAAGACGCGTTCATGTCCGACCTCGCAGTCGGCACGGCGGCCGGTCAGATCAAGATCGGGTCGCTGCGCACGTCGAGCACGGTGGCCAAGTACAACCAGCTGCTGCGCATCGAGGAGGTGTGCCAAGCCCCCTTCGCCGGGCTCTCCGCGCTGGCAGGTCGGCGATGAACCAGCGGGAACTCGACGACTTCCTAACGCGCAGCGGGCTCGCGGCGTCAAGCGCGGCGCGGCGGTGGACGCCGCTCACGGGAGGCGTCTCATCCGACATCTGGCGCGTCGATCTCGATGACGGCCGCACGTTGTGCGTCAAGCGTGCGCTGCCCCAGCTCAAGGTCGCGGCGGAGTGGAAGGCGCCGGTGTCGCGCAACGCCTTCGAGTGGGCCTGGATCCGCTTTGCCTTTGACCTGCTGCCCGATGCGGTGCCGCAGCCGCTCGCGCACGACGAAGCGGCCGGGCTGTTCGCAATGAGCTTCCTCGACCCGGACTCGCATCCCGTGTGGAAGCAGCAGCTGCTGGCGGGCCACGTCGATCCCGCCACCGCCGCCGCGGTGGGCCGCACGCTCGGCATCTTGCACGGCGCGAGTGCACATCGTGGCGATCTGGCGGCAGCGTTCGACACGGGCGAGAGCTTTCACGCGCTGCGGCTCGAACCGTACCTGCTGGCCACTGCCCGCCGCCACCCCGACTTGTCTGCCCGGCTGACCGAGCTGGTGCAGCACACTGCCGCCCGGCACATCGCCCTCGTGCACGGTGATGTCAGCCCGAAGAACATCCTCGTCGGCCCGAAGGGTCCCGTGCTGCTCGACGCCGAGTGCGCTTGGTACGGCGACCCGGCTTTCGACATCGCCTTCTGCCTCAACCATCTGCTGCTCAAACGGCTGCCCCGGCCGGATCGGGCGCGGGAACTGCATGCTGCGTTCAGCGCGTTCGTCGAGGCCTACTTCGCGACCGTCTCATTCGAGCCGCATGAGAGCCTGGAAGCGCGTGCTGCGCAGCTGCTGCCCGCGTTGTTGCTCGCTCGCGTCGACGGCAAGTCGCCGGTCGAGTACGTCACGCAGGAGTCTGATCGACAAAGCGTGCGTGCCTTGGCCATCCTCTTGATCGTGAAGCCTCCCTCGTCCTTGCGACAGATCGCTTCGCCTTGGTTCACTTAAAAGGAGACTCCCATGAACTTCATCCGAGACGCTTGGTATTGCGCGGGCTTCAGCAACGAGCTTCAGCCCGGCGCGCTGAAGCCGATCACGATCCTCGGCGAGCCGGTGGTGCTCTATCGGCAAGCCGGCGGCACGGCCGCTGCGCTCGCGGACCGCTGCCCGCACCGCTTCGCACCGCTGTCCATGGGCAAGGTGTGCGAGGGCGAGCTGCAATGCGCGTACCACGGCCTGCGCTTCGACGCCGCGGGTCTTTGCACGCACAACCCGCACGGTGACGGGAGCATCCCGAAGGCTGCCAAGGTGCGCTCGTATCCGCTGCTCGAAAAGCACGGCGCGCTGTGGATCTGGACGGGTGACGCCGCGCAGGCCGACCCCGCCAAGCTGCCTGATTTCGGCGACACCGAAGAGCGCGAAGGCTGGAGCCGCTTCGAGGGCTACCTGCACGTCAAGGCAAACTACCAGCTCATGATCGACAACTTGCTCGATCTCAGCCACGTGCCGTTCCTGCACCCCTTCCTCGCCGGCGGTGCGCCACCCCCGCCCGAGTTCCGCCCCGACATCCGGATGGAGCAGCGCGGCGACACGGTGGTTGCGGTCAACGAGTTCCACTCGATGCCGAACACGCCGCTGTACCAGATGCTGTGGGAGCGCGGCGCACCGCCGGCATTGACCGACATGCGCGCCAACATGCGCTGGGATCCACCGTCGATGCTGCTGCTCGACACCGGCGCGACGCACGTGGATCAGCCGCGCCAGGATGGACCATCGGCCCCGAGCTCGCACTGGCTGACGCCGGAGACCGAGACGACGACGCATTACTTCTGGGCCGCGACACGCGACCGCTATGTCGGCAACGCCGAGGTCAGCGCACAGATGGCCGCCGGTTTCGCCGCGGCGTTTCACAACGAGGACGAACCGATGATCGAGGCCTGCCAGCGCAACATGGGCAGCACCGACTTGATGTCGCTCAAGCCGGTGCTGCTGCCCACCGACGGCCCCGCCGTGCGCGCGCGCCGCGTCATCCAACTGAAGTTGGAAGGCCAGGCCAAGTGAGCTGTGAGCGACATTGACGAGAGCTGGCGCGACGGGATCACCTGGCGGTCCCAGTTGCCGCTGGATGCGCCTGTCGGGCACTACCCAGGTTTCAAGCCGGGCCAGAGCCGCCTGAATGCCGGCACGTCGTACGCCAAAGGCGGTTGCTCCCTAACCGTTGACCTGATCAAGGACCAGGACAGCGGCGTCAGGATGCGCGACGGCGTGACCCTGTACGTGGACGTCTTCCGACCTGCCGACGCTGAAGGCCCGTTGCCCACCGTCGTCTCCTGGGGACCCTACGGCAAAGGCAATGGCGGCAATCAATCACTGGACGACTTTCCCTTTCGTGCCGGGGTGCCAAGAAAGTGGCTGTCGGGCCTGCAGGTCTGGGAAGGGCCCGATCCGGCCTGGTGGTGCGCGCGAGGTTATGCGGTGGTCAACGTCGATGCGCGAGGCGCGTGCTCGTCGGAAGGCCGGGTGGCGCTCTGGGGCACGCAGGAAGGCCGCGATGGCAACGACGTGGTGGAGTGGATTGCCACGGAGCCGTGGTCGAACGGGCGCGTCGGCCTGTCGGGCAATTCATGGCTGGCCATGTGCCAGTGGTTCATCGCCGCCGAGCGCCCTCCGCATCTGGCGGCCATCGCGCCCTGGGAAGGCAGCGCCGATGTTTACCGAAGCAGTTTCCAGGGCGGTGTCATCGACACCGCTTTTGCACGCTCCGTCTTCGACCTGGGAGTCGGGCTGGGGCAGATGGAAGACTTCCACGCGATGGCCGAAAAGGAGCCACTGTTGTCCCCGTACTGGAAGGACAAGATCGCGCGCGTGGAGCGCATAGAGATTCCCGCCTACGTCGTCGGCAGCTGGACGAACTTCGTGCACACGCCGGCGACCTTCGACGCGTGGGGTCGGCTGGGTTCCAAGCACAAGTGGCTGCGGGTGCACAACGCGATGGAGTGGCCCGACTACTACCAGCAGCAAGACGAGCTCCTGAAGTTTTTCGACCGTTACCTGAAGGACATCGACAACGGCTGGGAGCAGACGCCACCGGTGCGCTTGGCGGTGTTCGGCGCCGAAGGCCAAGACGAGGTGAACCGGCCGATGGCCGAGTTCCCGCCGCGGGACATACAGCATGTCACCTTGCATCTGCGCGCTCAGCAACGGGCACTGTCACCGGTGAGCGCCGTTGCCTCGGCAGAGGTGCGTTGCTTCGGCCCGAAGGATGAGCTGACCTTCGACCTGCCGATCGATGCCGAGAGTGAAATCATCGGCTTCTCGAAGCTGCGGCTGTGGATCCAACTGCATGACGGAACGGACCAGGACATCTTCGTGGCGCTCGAGCGACTCGATGCCAAGGGCCGCAGGATCGCGGCGCGGACGATTCCCGTGCCGAACCGGGCGCTGGTGTGGGCGATGCGGCTGCTTCACCGCACCGGGCTGGTCGCACCGCTCAACCTGCTCTTCCCGACGCGCGTGAAGGGCCAACTTCGGATGTCGCACCGAGCGTTGGATGAAGCACGGTGCACGCCCGATCGCCCGATGCACACCCACCTGGCCGAAGCGCCGGTCAAGCCGGGTGAGATCGTGCCGGTGGACATCGCGATCGATCCGGTGGCCATGCGCCTGCGCCCGGGCGAGGCGCTCCGATTGCGGATCGCCGGCTACAACCTGGTGCCAGTTCCCCTGCCGGGGCTGAAGCCGGCGCCGCCGCGGGGAAATGGGTGCTTCTCCATCTGGTGTGGTGGGGCCTACGACAGCCATCTGTTCATTCCGCTGCGGACGGCCCCGAGTGGCAGCAGCAGCGCAACATGGGAACGACAGACCTGATACGGCCTCAGAGCGTGAGAGGCTGCCTGTCCATGTCGTCAGGTGCGCTACACAACACCACATGCCCACGCTTGCCGCGCAAGAGCTCGACCTTCGGACGTGTGCGGGGATCGCTTCTCGGGGCCGTAAACAGGACTTGCGTGACGGCGCCGAAGCCCTCAAGATGACCGCGTGGACGAGCTTCAACCGGCATGAAAACCATGGCCTTTCCGCTTCCAATATCCAGCGGTTCAAATCACCCCTTCCCGGGCCTTCCTGAGGTTAAACGGACAATGGATATTGGAAGCGCGAACCCAGGAAAGCTAGCATTCATGCGGGTTAGCGGGCAGATCGAGCGGTAGCCTGTTAATCCGTAGGTCCCTGGTTCGAGCCCAGGCCGGGGAGCCAAAAAGACTAGGAAAATCAAGGCCTTGCAGCGATGCACGGCCTTTTTCATTCCCGCAAGAATATTGGAAGCTTCCAATATCCAGTGCTTGCTTGGCCTCGCAGGACCGTACCGGAACGCTGCCTCCTCCCTCTGGAGAGCGGCGTAAATCGTGCGAAGCGAGCCGGTGGAGAGCGACGGATAGCGCGACGCAGTTCTACTGTTGCAATGTCATGGTATTCGTTGACGCTTATCGCGTTATTCCAACAGAATGGACGCATGTCCTTTGCGTCTTCCGCCACCAAGACCACCCACGAGAAGCAGCTCATGCGCCTGGTGCGCAAACACAAGCTCCTGCGCGCCCGAGACGTCGCCGAACAGGGACTGCCCACCATCACGCTGACACGCTTGGTGCAGGCCGACAAGCTCGAACGCGTGGCTCGCGGGGTCTACGGGCTGCCCGGTGCCGCAACGAGCGAGCACCGGTCGCTCGCCGAAGTCGCCATCCGTGTGCCCAAGGGTGTGGTCTGCCTGCTCTCCGCACTGCAGTTCCACGAGATTGGAACGCAGGCTCCTTTCGAGGTCTGGCTCGCCATTCCCAACCGTGTCGCGGCACCACGCATTGAGCAGCCGTCGATCCGCGTCGTACGCATGTCCGACGACGCTCTTACGGAAGGCCTTCAGCGCACGCGCATCGACGGTGTCGAGGTCCCCGTCTTCAATCCGGCGCGAACCGTCGTGGACTGCTTCAGGTTCCGCAACAAGATCGGCCTCGACGTGGCCCTCGAAGCACTGCGCGACGGCTGGAGAGAACGTAGGTTCACGATGGAGGAACTCTGGCACCACGCCACACGGCAACGCGTGGCCAATGTGATGCGACCCTACGTAGAGGCGATCACAACCTGACGGCCTATCGCGCGGCGAGAGCGATTCGTTCGTCGATCACATCGAAGCGGTGCACAGAAAGTACGTCTTAACGAGTATCGGCGAGATCGGGTTGCGCCGGATCAAAGGGCGGCGGGACGTCGTTGATCGGGGCTGCCTCGATCAGGTTCGGTGGTGGCACAAGTACGGCCTGACCCGCTGCTCTGGCTTCAAGAGCCGTCGCTGCCTGCGCACTTGCGCCGCCGCATGTCGCCTTCGCTCATCCGGCGTGAAAAGCCGAAGCGCTGGCACCGCCACCGGTTTGCCGCCGTCGTCCACCGCCACCATCGTGAAGAAGCAGCTGTTGGCGTGGCGCAATTCCTGGGTGCGGATGTTCTCCGTCACCACCTTGATGCCGACTTCCATCGACGAGGTACCGGTGTGGTTCACAGCCGCCAGAAACGTGACCAGTTCGCCCACATGGATCGGCTGTCGAAATGTCACCTGGTCCACCGACAGCGTCACCACATAGCGTGCGGCGTATCGGCTGGCGCAGGCGTAGGCCACCTGGTCCAGGTACTTCAGGATCGTGCCGCCGTGCACGTTGCCGGCGAAGTTGGCCATGTCCGGCGTCATCAGCACCGTCATTGTGAGTGTGTGTTCCGGCAGGTCCATGCGGGGCTCCATCGATGTTGGCTGCCCGCATCGTAGGCGACATGA
>JANOEG010000656.1:0-5822 GCA_031413095.1 Burkholderiales bacterium
CGGAGACGCGCGCCTTCGGACCCGCGGCGCAGGTGCCGGGCATGCACACGTTGCTGGCGGGCCTCGGTATCGAATGGCCACGCACGCCGCTCAACGCCAGCATGCTGCTCGCCGTGGTGGCGCTGATCGGCGTGCAATTGCTGCTCTGGCGCACGCAGCTTGGCTACGCACTGCGCGCGGTCGGCAACGCCCCGCAGGCCGCGCTCTATGCGGGCATTCAACCCAAATCACTGATCGTCGTCGCGATGGCGATCTCGGGCGCGCTGGCGGCGCTGGTGGGCATCAACGAGATCGGCGGCGTTCACAACCGCCTGATCGCCGATTTCGTGGCCGGTGCGGGCTTCGCCGGCATCGCGGTGTCGCTGATCGGCCGCAACCACCCGTTCGGCATTGCGCTGTCAGCGCTGCTGTTCGGTGCGCTGTACCAGGGAGGCGCCGAGCTGGCATTCGAGATCCAGGGCTTCTCGCGCGACATGGTGTTCACGCTGCAGGGACTGATCGTCCTGTTCGCCGGTGCCATGGCGCAGGTGGCTGCGCCATGGCTGGCGCGCCTGTGGTTTGCGCTTCGGCCGGCTCCGCTGCTCTCGGCGGAGGCCACGCATGGATGACATCGCGCTCACCCTGGGCACGGTCCTGGCCTCGACGGTGCGCATGGCCACGCCCTTGATCCTGTGCGCGCTGGCCGGCACGCTGAGCGAACGGGCCGGCGTGATCGACCTCGGCCTCGAGGGCAAGATGCTGGCCACCGCGTTTGCAGCCGCCAGCGCCGGCGTGATGACAGGCTCGTTGCCGCTGGCGCTGCTCGCTGCCATCACCGTCGGCCTCGCCTTGTCGATGCTGCACGGCTACGGCTGTGTCAGCCACCGCGGCGACCAGGTCGTGATGGGGATGGCGATCACGATGACGGCCGCGGGCCTGACCGTCGTCCTCGGCATCGCGTGGTTCAAGCAGGGCGGGCAGACGCTGCCGATCCCCGACGCGGTGCGACTGGAGCCTTGGTTCGCCGGCCTCGGCGCGGCGATCTCCAAAGTGCCGCTGTTCGGGCCTGTGCTTGCCGGCCTGTTCGGCCACGCTCCGCTCGTGTACATCGCCTTCGCGCTTGTCTTCGCCGTCTGGTGGCTGCTCTACCGCACACGCTTGGGCCTGCGCCTGCGCGCTGCCGGCGAGAACCCGGCGATGGTCGATGCTGCGGGCCTGTCCGTCGTCGGCCTGCGCTACCTGGCGCTCGCCGGCAACGGCGTGCTCAGCGCGTTGGCCGGCTGCTACCTCGTGCTGGCGCTGAACCCGCAGTTCATCCCCAACATGACGGCAGGGCGCGGCTACATGGCATTGGCAGCAATGATCTTTGGCAAGTGGCATCCCGTCGGCGCCTTCATGGCCTGCCTGCTGTTCGGCTTTCTCGATGCGTTGTCGATCCGGTTGCAAGGTGCGAGCCTCGGCGGTGTGTCGGTGCCGGTGCAAGCGATCCAGGCGCTGCCGTATGTGCTGACCGTCGTGTTGCTCGCCGGATTCATCGGCAAGGCCTATGCGCCGAAGGCGTTGGGCACGCCGTACGTGAAGGAACGCTGATGGATTCGCTCGAAGCCCTGCTGGCCGCAGCGCGCGCCGTGAGAGATCAGGCGCATGCGCCGTATTCGCGATTCAAGGTCGGCGCCGCGCTGCTCGACACGCAGGGCCGCCTCCATACCGGCTGCAACGTAGAGAACGCGGCGTACCCGCAAGGCTTGTGCGCCGAAGCCGGGGCGATCGCGGCAATGGTGGCGGCCGGTGGCACACGCATCGCGGCAGCCGTGGTGGTCGGTGAAGGTGAACATCTCTGTACACCGTGCGGCGGCTGCCGTCAGAAGCTGCGCGAGTTTGCGGATGGCGACACCCCCATCGTGGTCGCCGACCTCGAGCAGGTGCGAGCGCGCTTCACGCTCGGCGAACTGCTGCCGCACAGTTTCGGTCCGGAGCACTTGAGATGACCTTGCACGACGACATCCAGCGCAGCGCAGCAACGATCCGCGCGCGCGCGCCGCAGCGCACGCCGCGCCTGGGCATCGTGCTCGGGTCCGGCTGGCAGGGCGTGGTCGACCATGTCGATGACGCCACCACGATCGCCTACACCGACCTGCCGGCCTTTCCTGCCGTCGGCGTCGCCGGGCATGCGGGGCAATTGATCCTGGGCCGGCTAGGCGGCGTGGAAGTGGCCGTGCTCGCCGGCCGCCAGCACACCTACGAAGACGGCCACGCCGATGCGATGAAGGGCGCGCTGCGCACCTTGGCGGCCATCGATGTGAAGACGCTCGTGCTGACCAATGCCGCCGGCAGCCTGAACCCTGCGATGGGCACCGGCTCGCTGATGCTGCTCACCGATCACCTGAACCTGCCGCAGCGCACGCCGCTGCACGGCGAGCCGGGCTCGTCGCGCTTCGTCGACATGCGTGACGCTTACGACCCGGCCTTGCGCCGCGCGGCGCACGATGTGGCCAAGGGCATGGGGCAGACGCTGTTCGAAGGTGTGTATGCGTGGCAGCTCGGGCCGCAGTTCGAAACGCCGGCCGAGATCCGCATGCTGCGTTTGCTGGGCGCCGACGCGGTGGGCATGAGCACGGTGCCCGAGACCATCATCGTGCGCCACGCTGGCATGAAGGTGCTGGCGCTGTCGATGATCACCAACCTGGGCGCCGGGCTCGATGCCGGACCCTTGAGCCATGCGCAGACCCTGACAGCAGCGCAAGCCGCGAGCGCGAATGCCGTGCGCTTGCTGGAAGCATTGGCACCCGCTTTGGCATGATCGACACGAATGTCTCGAGGATGAAACGATGAAATATCTAACCGTTGCCCCACTCGCGCTCGCCGCGCTGCTCGCCGGTTGCGCGATGACGCCCACACAGCGTGCGCCGTTGAATCTCACGGTGCTGCACACGAACGACCACCACGGCCGCTTCTGGCCCAACCGCGACGGCGAGTACGGTCTGGCAGCGCGCAAGACGCTGATCGACAAGATCCGTGCCGAGGTCAAGGCCGCCGGTGGCGAGATCTTGCTGCTCGACGGCGGTGACATCAACACCGGCGTGCCGGAGAGCGACTTGCAGGACGCCGAGCCCAACTTCAAGGGCATGAACCTGCTCGGCTACGACGCCGCAGCAATCGGCAACCACGAGTTCGACAAGCCCTTGATCGTGCTCGACAAGCAAATCAAGTGGTCGAAGTTCCCGCTGCTGGCCGCGAACATCTACAACAGGACGACCGGGCAGCGCATGTTCGAGCCCTACCGCGTCTTCGAGCGCGGCGGCTACATGATCGCGGTCATGGGGTTGACCACGGACGACACGTCGAAGATGGTGTTGCAGTCGAACATCGTCAATGTCGAGTTCCGCAAACCTGCCGATGAGGCGGCAAAGCTGATCCCGGAATTGCGCGCTCCCGGTGGAGCAGGGGCCGACATGGTGATTGCCGCCACGCACATGGGCCACTTCACCGATGGCAAGAGCGGCGTCAATGCGCCGGGTGATGTGGAGATGGCGCGCGCAGTCAAGGGCCTCGACCTGATCGTCGGCGGCCACAGCCAGAACCCGGTCTGCATGGCCGCCGAGAACAAGCGCAACGACGCCTATGTGCCAGGCCAGCCCTGCGCACCCGATCGCCAGAACGGCGCCTGGATCGTGCAGGCCCACGAGTGGGGCAAGTACGTCGGCCGCGCCGACTTCGTGATTGCCGGCGGCAAGGTCGATCTCGTCAAGTACCAGTTGCTGCCGGTGAACCTGAAGCAGCGTGTGGCGAATCAGCCGCCCAAACTGTACGGCGAGGTGATTGCCGAAGACGCCGCGGTGCACGATTTCCTCAAGCCGTTTCAAGACAACGGCGCGGCGCGGCTGACTTTGCCCGTTGGCGAAACCGTCGGCGTGTTCGATGGCGATCGCGCTCGTGTCCGCGTGCAGCCGACGAACCTCGGCGTGTTGATCGCGCGCGCAATGATGAACCGCACCGGCGCCGATCTGGCGATCATGAACGCCGGTGGCGTGCGCGACTCACTGCCCGAAGGCAAGGTGACGTACCGCGACGTGCTGAAGGTGCAGCCCTTTGGCAACCAGATCTCTCTGGTCCGGCTCACAGGTGCGGAGTTGCTGAAGTACCTCGAAGCCGTGGCCAAGATGGCGCCCGGGTCGGGCGGTTTTGCGCAGACAGCGGGTGTGCAGATGGTGATCGAGGGCGGCGTGTTGAAAGAGGCTCGCCTACAAGGCCGCGCGATTGAGCCGCAGCGCGAGTACCGCCTCGCGCTCAACAACTTCACCGCCGGTGGGGGTGATGGCTATCCCAAGTTGTCGGACCACCCCGGCCATGTCGACACGGGCCTCGTCGATGCCGACGTGATGCGCGCCTTCATCGCCGCCGGCAGCCCGCTGAAGGCGGTCGACTTCATTCCACCTGCCGACGTGGTGAGGCGCTAGTGGATGCACGTGAGGCAGCGCAACTGGCACTGACCTGCCTCGACCTGACGAGCCTGAACGACGCCGATGACGCGGCGGCGATCGACACGCTGTGCAGACGCGCAGTCACACCGTGGGGTTCGGTGGCGGCGGTCTGCGTCTGGCCGCGCTTCGTGGCGCAGGCCCGAGCAGCATTGCCGGCCAGCGTCGCCGTGGCGGCGGTGGCCAACTTCCCGGCCGGTGCGCTCGACCTTGGCTTGGCACTGGCCGACACACGAGTCATCGTCGAGGCCGGCGGCAACGAGGTTGACGTGGTGTTGCCCTGGCGCTCGATGCTGGGTGGCGAGGCGGCCGCAGCGGCAGCTCTCGTGCGCGCCGTGCGCGCCGCGTGCCCGCAGCAGCGTCTGAAGCTGATCATCGAATCGGGCGAGTTGCCGTTGCCCGAGACGATCCGCCAGGCCAGCCGCATCGGCCTCGAAGCCGGCGTCGATTTCCTGAAGACCAGCACCGGCAAGACAGCGCACGGCGCGTCGCTCGAAGCGGCGCGTCTGATGCTCGAGTGCATCGCGATGCAGCCGCGTGCGGTCGGCTTCAAGGCCTCGGGCGGCATCCGCACGGTGGCCGACGCAGCGGCCTACACCGAGCTGGCAGGCGCAGTCCTTGGCGACAGCGCGCTGAGCTCGCAACGCCTGCGTTTCGGCGCCAGCAGCCTGCTTGGCGATATCGAGCGTGTGCTGTCGGGTGAGGGCAGCCCCGCCAAAACGCCGACCTCGGCGTACTGAAGGACGACCCAGCGATGACGCCAGCGGAGGTCATCCGCGCCAAGCGTGACGGGCGCGCGCTGAATGAAGCGCAGATCGACGACTTCGTTCGCGGCCTGGTGACGCGCACCTGGAGCGAAGGGCAGGTGGCGGCGCTGGCGATGGCGGTGCTGCTCAAAGGCATGACGCCCGCCGAAACTGCGGCGCTGACGAAGGCGATGACGTATTCAGGCGCCGTGCTCGATTGGTCGCGCGCGAAGCTGCCGGGCCCGATCATCGACAAACACTCCACCGGCGGCGTCGGCGACAAGGTCAGTCTGATGCTGGCCCCGATCGTCGCGGCCTGCGGCGGCGTGGTGCCGATGATTTCGGGCCGCGGCCTTGGTCACACCGGCGGCACGCTCGACAAACTGCAAAGCCTCGCCGGCTACAACGTCGCGCCGTCGAAGGCGTTGCTGACGCGGGTGCTACGCGAGGCCGGCTGCGCGATCGTCGGCGCGAGTGCCCGCGTGGCGCCCGCCGATCGGCGTCTGTATGCCATTCGCGATGTCACGGCCACGGTGGAATCGGTGCCCTTGATCACCGCCAGCATTCTGTCGAAGAAGCTCGCTGCGGGCTTGCAGTTCCTGGTGATGGACGTGAAGGC
>JANOEG010000657.1:0-2680 GCA_031413095.1 Burkholderiales bacterium
GGTGCTGCAGCGCGTGCAGGGCGACGCCGCGCTGGCCGCCAATGCACGCCAGATCATTGCGCGCCAGACACGGCACCTGGCGCGGCTGATGGACGATCTGCTCGATGTCGGCCGCGTCGTCTCCGGCAAGGTGCTGCTGCAGCGCCGGCCGCTCGATCTGGCGACGCTGGTGCGCCATGTCTGCGCGGCCTTCGACGTCACCGGCGAATCGAAGCGCCATCCGCTGCAACTGCGGTTGGATGCGGTGTGGGCCGAGGTCGACGCGACGCGCATGGAGCAGGTGCTGACCAACCTGCTCGGCAACGCCTTCAAGTACACGCCCGCCGGCCGCGAGGTGCGCGTCCATCTGCGTCGCGAGGGCTCGCGGGCGCTGCTCGATGTCTGCGACCGCGGCGACGGCATTGCGACGTCCTTGCTGCCGCATGTCTTCGATCTGTTCGTGCAAGGCGAGCGGCCGCTCGACCGCCGCGCCGGCGGCATGGGCATCGGCCTGACGCTGGTGCGGCGCCTGGTCGAACTGCACGACGGCGAGGTCAGCGTGCGCAGCAGCGAGCAGGGCACGACCTTCAGCATCGACCTGCCCGCGGTGGAGCCGCCGGCCACCCTCCGTGCCACAGCGACCACCGCCCAATCCGCGCCGCGTCGCGTGCTGGTGGTGGAAGACAACGCCGATGCCTTGTCGGCGATGCGCTCGATGCTGGAGCTGGACGGCCACACCGTCTCCAGCGCCGCCGACGGCGAGCAGGGCTTTGCGCTGCTGCTGCGCGAGCGGCCGGACGCGGCGATCGTCGATATTGGCCTGCCTGGCCTGTCGGGCTATGAGCTGGCGCAGCGCAGCCGCCGCGCCGGTTATGCCGGCAAGCTGTTCGCCGTCTCGGGCTACGGCGGCAGCCCGACCGTGGCCGCCGCGCAGCGCCACGGCTTCGACGGCCACCTGGCCAAACCAATCGACCCCGAACGCCTGCGCGAGCTGTTGGCGCAACCCTGAAGTGAGGTAGCGAGATGAGTCATGCCCTGATCGTCGACGATGAAGTCGATTCGGCCGCCATGCTGGCGGCGCTGGTCGCCAACGAAAAATTCACCGTGGCCACCGCGCACACGCTGCGCGATGCGCGGCGGCAGATCGCGCTGCAGGCGCCGGACATCGTGCTGCTCGACTTGCAGCTGCCCGACGGCAGCGGCCTGGAGCTGTTCGACAACCCGGCGTTGCTGGCGCAGTCGCAGGTCGTGCTGGTGACCGGCCATGCCAGCCTGGAGACCTCGATCCAGGCGCTGCGCGTCGGCGCTGCCGACTACCTCGTCAAGCCGATCGCGCCGACGCAATTGCGGGCGATCCTGTCGCGTGTCATGCCGCCGTCGGCGCTGCGTGCCGAGATCGACGGTCTCGAAGCCGAGTGGGGCCAGAGCGGACGCTTCGGCCACCTCTGGGGCCGCTCGGCGCCGATGCAGCGCATCTACCACCAGATCGCGCGCGTCGCCGGCACGGCGGTGTCGGTGCTGATCACCGGCGAGAGCGGCACCGGCAAGGAGCTGGTGGCGCGCACGCTGCACGACCTGAGCCGGCGCCGCAAGCAGCCTTTTCTGGCAGTGAACTGCGGCGCCATTTCGCCGAACCTGATCGAGAGTGAAGTCTTCGGCCACGAGAAGGGCAGCTTCACCGGCGCCGAGCGCCAGCACCGCGGCTTTTTTGAACGCGCCCACGGCGGCACGCTGTTCCTGGACGAGATCACCGAGATGCCGCCCGAGCTGCAGGTCAAGCTGCTGCGCGTGCTCGAAACCGGCACCTACATGCGCGTCGGCTCGACGACACAGCAGAGCGCCGACGTGCGCGTCGTCGCCGCCACCAACCGCGACCCGGAGCGCGCCGTCGCCCAAGGCCAGTTGCGCGAGGACCTGCTGTACCGGCTGAACGTGTTCCCGATCGCGATGCCGCCGCTGCGCGAGCGCCTCGATGACGTGGCCCTGCTCGCCGAACACTTTCTGGCCGACATCGGCGAGCGCGAAGGCAGCCCGCGCCGACTGTCCAGCGCCGCGACGGCCAAGCTCGAGGCCTATCGCTGGCCGGGCAATGTGCGCGAGCTGCGCAACGCGCTGCAGCGCGCCTATGTCATGTCCGACGGCGACGTGGTCAGCGACGAATGGCTGCCGCGCGACGTGCCGGTGGAGGCAGTTAGCGCTCATGCAGCAGCCAACCCGGCTCACACCCCCACCGCCGATCCGGCCGCGACGATCACGCTGCCCTTGGGCGGCTCGCTCGCCGACACCGAGCGCCGGCTGATCCTGGCCACGCTCGAACACTTCGAACACCAGCGCGAGCGTACCGCCGCTGCGCTCGGCATCAGCTTGAAGACGCTCTACAACCGCTTGAAGGAATACGGCAGTGAGGCCCCGCCGCCGTGAGGCGGAGCGGCCTTGCCGGCTGTAGTGGCGTCAGCGCGCGCGGTGGCGCCAGGCGCGTTCGTCTTCGAAGCCCGACGGTGTCTGTGCATCGAGCCCACGGTCGGGCGACTCGGCCACCTGCGGCTCGTCGTCCGGGTGCGAGATCAGCTCTTCGATGATGAAGTGGCCGTAGTGCTGCGCCCGTTCAGCGTTGAACGGTTTGACCGTGTCGGCGATGCGCTGCGCCTGGTCGTCGTCGGCCGCCTGCACGACCAGAAAGTGATAGCCGTGCTCGGCCAGC
>JANOEG010000658.1:0-11722 GCA_031413095.1 Burkholderiales bacterium
CTCGACCTTTTCTTTTTCTATCCCGCACATTTCAGAAAATTTGGCGAGAATATCCTGTTGAATGGGATGCGCGCGATCAAGGTAATTCTCCAGAGGAGCGCGCGCAGTCGTTCATGAGCGGCGAGGAGCGCGAGATGCTGGCGCGCCAGATGAAGGGGCCGCGTCATGGCTGAGCGCGACGACGACAACTTCCTGTCGCGCTGGTCGCGGCGCAAGGTGGCGGTCAAGCAAGGGGCACCGTTGGTGCCGGAGCCGCCGGTGGTTGCGCCTGACCCCGCGCTCCCCGTTCGGGCTGAGGCATCGAAGCCCCTCGCGAGCCCTTCCGTCGATACCTCAGGACAGTCGGAACAGCCCCCTCAGGGCGAACGGGAAGCGGCTCCGCCGGCACTCACGCTCAAAGACGTCTCCCAGCTCACCAAAGAATCCGATTTCTCGCGCTTCGTCGCCCCCGGCGTAGATCCCGGCGTCAAGAACGCGGCGATGAAAAAACTCTTCGCCTCCGACCCGCACTTCAACGTCATGGATGGCCTGGACACCTACATCGACGACTACAACAAGTTCGAGCCGATACCAAAGTCGATGTTGCGCCAGCTGGTCAGCGCACGCGCGCTAGGCTTGATCGACGACGAACTCGAAGAACAGCCCAAGCCGGATAATCCCCCCACCCATGAAGACGCTGCTGTGCAACTGCAACCGGACGATGCCACTGGACAGCGTGTCGCTGACGAAGGCGCTCGGCCTGACGACACCGGCGGTGATCCACACGACGCTGTGCCGCCGCGAAGCGCCTGAGTTTCAGCGCGCGGCCAAGTCAGGCGACGATCTGCTCGTGGCCTGCACGCAGGAGAGCCGGCTTTTTCTCGAACTGAACGAGCAGACCGTCGGCTCGCCGAGCGTGGCCGAGCGGCCGATCCGCTTTGTCAACATCCGCGAAACCGGCGGCTGGTCGAAAGACGCTGCGAACGCGACGCCGAAGATCGCTGCGCTGATTGCCGCTGCGCAATTGCCCGACGCCGAGCCGGTGCCGACCGTGACCTACAAGAGCGCCGGGCGTTGCCTCGTCATCGGCAATGCGGACGACGCAGAACGTGCGGCCGCGATGTTGGGCGGGGGTCTCCAGGTGAGCCTGCTCGTCACCGGCGGTGGTGCGCTGGCGCAAAGGCGCGAGCGCGCTGTGCATGCGGGGCGGTTGATCCAGCTCACAGGCCGGCTCGGCGCCTTCGAAGCCACCTGGTCGTCGAGCAACCCCATCGACCTCGATCTGTGCACCCGCTGCAACGCCTGCATCGACGCCTGCCCTGAAAGCGCGATCGACTTCAGCTACCAGATCGACATGGGCCGGTGCAAGTCGCACCGCGAATGCGTGCGCGTCTGTGAGGCCGCGGGCGCGATCGACTTCAACCGCGCGGCGCAAGAAACGAGCGAAGCGTTCGATCTGGTGCTCGACCTGCGCAGCGCACCGGCGTTCTCGCAGCACGCGCCGCCGCAGGGCTACTTCCATGCCGGCCACGACGAGAAGAAGTGCTTCGATGCGGTGCTGAAGCTGCGTGACTTGGTGGGTGAGTTCGACAAGCCGAAGTTCTTTCACTACAAGCCAAAGCTCTGCGCTCACAGCCGCAACGAGCAGATCGGTTGTACGGCGTGCATCGACGTCTGCTCGACGCGAGCGATTCGCAGTGACGCCACGTTGAAGGGCAAGGCCGCCAATGCCCCGCAGCGCAACCGCGCGACGCCGATCGCTCCGGTGGCCGGCGGCCAGGGCGGTGGCATCGCCGTTGACCCGTACTTGTGCGTGGGTTGCGGCGCCTGCACCACCGTCTGCCCGAGTGGCGCGCTGGCCTACGCCACGCCGGGCACGGTGGATCAGGGCAAGCTGCTGCGCACCTTGTTGTCCACCTACGCCAAGGCGGGGGGGCAGAACGCGGCGCTGCTGATCCACAGCCAGCAATCGGGCGCACGTGTCATCGACGAGCTCGGCCGCGCGGCGACAAGCTCAACGCGGGGCGACAGCGCGTTGCGCGGCGTGCCGGCGCGCGTGCTGCCATTGGCGGTCTGGCACACGGCGAGCATCGGCATCGACCTCTGGCTCGCGGCCATGGCGCTCGGCGCCAGCAACGTCTGGGTGCTTCTCACCGACGAAGAAGCGCCCGAGTACCGCGTGGCGCTGAACGAGCAGATGGCGCTGGCGCAAGCGGTTCTCAACGGCCTGGGCTATGCCGGCACTCACCTGCGCCTGATCGAGGCCAAGGACGCACGCGACCTGGCGGCGCTTGATTCGGCGCTGCAAGCGCCGCCGGCGCAGACTGTCGCCAAGGCGGCCACGCTGTCGCCCCAGGCCGACAAGCGGGCCACGCTCGACATGGCGCTCGACCACCTCCTGGCCCAGGCGCCGCCGCCAGCGATCGACTCGATCGCATTGCCGGCCGCGGGCTCGCCCTGGGGCTCGCTGGTGATCGACAAAGACAAATGCACGATGTGCCTGTCGTGCGTCGGCGCCTGCCCCGAAGCGGCGCTGGCTGACAACCCGGAAGCGCCGCAGCTGCGCTTCATCGAAAAGAACTGCGTGCAATGCGGCCTGTGCGAGAAGACCTGCCCCGAAGGCGCGATCACGCTCGAACCGCGGCTGTGGCTGGCCGACGGCGGCAAGGCGCGCAAGCAGATGCGCGTCTTGAACGAGGCCCAGCCCTACGCCTGCATCAAGTGCGGAAAGCCCTTCGGCACGATGAAAGCCATCGAATCGATGATCGGCAAGCTGGCTGGCCATTCGATGTTCCAGGGCGCTGCGGCCGAGAGGCTGAAGATGTGCGGTGACTGCCGCGTCATCGACATCCACACCAACCCGAGCGAAGTCAGGATTACTGATCTGTGAGCACCTCAGCCAACGAAATCAGGCTGATCGACCGCGACGAAGGCGAGGAGCTTCAGCGCGCCGAGATCTATGGCGTGCTGGCGCGGTTGTGGTTCGCACCACCCGACGCGGAGCTGTTCGAACAATTCGCGGTCGCCGTCACCGAAGCGCCACAACGCGGCTCGTTTCTCGAAGCGCCGTGGCAGGGCTTGGTGTCGGCCATGCGCGTCGGCGGCGAGCGGGCGGCGGGCGAAGAGTACGAAGCGCTGTTCATCGGCATCGGCAAGCCCGACATCCTGCTCTACGGCTCGCACCACGTGGCGGGCGCTCTCAACGAAAAACCGCTGGTGGCGCTGCGCACCGATCTGGCCGAACTTGGGCTGGTGCGGGACGCGGCCATTGGCGAGACCGAAGACCATGTCTCGTTCCTGTTCGAAGTGATGCGCTACCTGATTGCCGGCGATGACCTGGCGGTCTGTAACCTCGAACGCCAACGGCGCTTCTTCCGCAGCCACGTCCAGCCCTGGGTTGCGCACTCGCTGTGCGATGCCGTGGAGCAACACCCACGCGCCCGGCTGTACGCAGCGCTGGCTGTGTTTACCCGGGCCTTCGTACAGGTGGAGACGCAGGGTTTTGACATGATCGAATAGTCATCGTTGACACGTTGGGCCGGCCCTTCGTTTAGGGGGAAACACGGATTCAGGTGGCAGCCTGCCCCTCGCCATCATCGCGTCCCGGTCTATCCTGCGGCGACCGGCACAACAATCCGCTCTCGAGTTCGCCATGCAGTTGACCTTGCCCTCCACCCTTGTGCAGCCTTCCATGGCCGCCAGCCAGGCACCGACGCGCGGGCCGGCGGCGCCGTCTCGCGAGGCCGTGGCGATGTCGCAACTGGACCGGATTGCGGCCCAGAACCTGCGTACGCCGGCGCATGGTCTTGGCGCCACCGCCACGCTGTTGGCACTGCTCGGCGGCCTCGTGGTGCTGGGAAGCGCGTCGATGTGGCATGGCACGCCAGGCGCTGAATCACGCCAACCTCAGGCCGTAGCGCTGGCCGAGAGCCGGCCCGCACCGGCGGCGGTTGCGCCCGTTGCGGCCACGGCCCCCGCTGTGGCCATCGAACCCGCGGTGCCAGCGTGGGTGGCCACGCCTGAACCGACGGTGCAGGTACTGGTCACGCCGGAGGCGGCAACGGCTGCTCTGGCGGCGGCTGACCCTGCGCCAGACGACGCCGCGCGCAAGGCCCGCGCCAGACAGCAGGCCGACGCGCGTCGCAAGGCGGCCCAACTGGCCCAGGAGCGCGCGCTGGCCGAAGAGACGCAACGCCTTCAACTGGCGCAGCAGCAGCGCGACGCCGAGCGCGCACAACAGCAACTGCAGGCCGAGCAGGCCCGTCAGAAGATCGCCGCCGAGCAGGCGCGCTCGCAATCGGTCCAACTCGCGCTCGACACGCGTCGCAGCGTCAGCGAATCCTGCTCTGCTGCCGGCAGCCTGATCAGCCGTCAGTTCTGCCGCTCACGCGAGTGCAGCAAAGCCGAGCACTTTGGCGACGCGGTCTGCGTGAACCTGCGCGAAGACGAGATGGCACGACAGCGGGCGAGCATCGAGCGCTAGCCCGCGCGCAGCGGTGCGAGCTGCGTCAGTTGCGCAACAAACGATTGCTCTTGCGCCTCGCCGTCCAGGCAGCGGATGTCCAGGCGCAATTGGCCTTCGACGACGCGTCCGATCACCGGGCGCGGCAGCGCGCGCAGTGACGCTGCTAGCCGGTCGGGAAAACTGCCGGCGCGTTTGGCACCCGAGGGTGCGCTGATGGCGATGCAGGCGCTCGGCAGCCGGTCCACGGGCAACGAGCCGCTGCCGATCTGGCTCTTGCACGGCAGCACCTGCACGTTGGCGTGGGCGCCGAGCGCCTGGGCCATCGCGGGCGCGATGCGCTGCGCGGCGCTTTGAATGTCTTCCTGCGGCCGCGACAACAGGCGCAGTGTCGGCAGGCGCTGGGCGAGGCGGTCCGGATCGCGGTAGAGCTTCAGCACCGCTTCGAGCGCGGCGATCGTCATCTTGTCCAGGCGCAGCGCACGTTTCAGCGGATTCTTCTTGATCCGGGCGATGAGCGCCTTGTCGCCGACGATGAGTCCGGCCTGCGGGCCGCCGAGCAGCTTGTCGCCGCTGAAGGTGACGACGTTGACCCCGGCAGCGATCGACTGCTGCGGCGTCGGCTCGGCCGGCAGCCCCCAGCGTGTCATGTCGATCAGCGAGCCGCTGCCGAGGTCTTCGGCGAACGACACGCCGCGTTGCTTGCACAGCGCCGCCAGCTCGGCGATTGGCGCGCTGGCGACGAAACCGTCGATGGCGTAGTTGCTGGCATGGACCTTCATCACCAGCGCGGTTTTCGCGCCGATCGCGGCTTCGAAGTCGTGCAGGTGGGTGCGGTTGGTGGTGCCGACCTCGACCAGTTTCGCGTTGGCGCGCCGCATGATGTCCGGGATGCGGAAGGCGCCGCCGATTTCGATCAACTCACCGCGCGAGACGATGACTTCCTTCTTCTCGGCCAGCGCTGCGAGCACAAGCAGCACGGCAGCGGCGTTGTTGTTGACGACGGTAGCCGCTTCGGCGCCGGTGAGTTCGCGCAGCAGCCCTTCGATGTGATCGTCGCGGTCGCCGCGCGCGCCGCTGTCCAGGTCGTATTCGAGGTTGCCGGCCTGGCCCATCAAAGCCGTCACCGCATCGATCGCTTCTTGAGGCAGCAGTGCGCGGCCGAGGTTGGTGTGCAGCACGGTGCCGGTGAGGTTGAACACCGGCCGCAGGTTCAACGCCGCACGCGTGTCGAGTTGCGTGCGGCAACGCTGTTCGAACGCCGTGCTGTCGAACGGCCGCGAAGTGTCGACGCGCCAGGCATCGAGCGCTTCGCGCGCGGCAGCGAGAACACCTGCGCGCCCATGCGTTTGCGCAAGCTCATGCAACGCCGGCAATTCGAGCAACTTGTCGAGCGAAGGCGGGCGGTCAACGAGACGATCCATGTGCGCAGGTTAATCCAAGCGACCGCCGCGGATCGGGCTTTGCCCGGCCGCCAGCGGTGCCCATTGAGGGGTGCCGCGAAGCGGCTACGGGGTGGTCGTCATCTCGGCGGAAGAGGGTAGGAGTCGAACCTACCTGGGACCGCAGGGCAGCCCCACCCGGTTTTGCAGACCGGACGCCCCACCGGGGGACGATCCTCCTCCATGAACATCAGCTCTCGGCGCCATGGCCGAACATCTCTTTGGCATCGCGCCGGATCTTGCGTCCCACGGGGTCGCGTTTGGTGAAGCCGATGTGGTCGAAGAACTCTACCAGCGGCAGTGAGAGGTGGCGGCTGATGCCGGTCGTCTCGCGGTAGGTCTTGACGTTCAGGCGCTGGTGCTCGTCGGTCTGTGCCAGTTGCTGCGCGCGCAGCGCCAGTTCGCAGAAGTGCGGCGCGAGGATGAAGTACTCCGGACCCACGGCATAGACCTTGCCCATGCGTGCGGCCTTTTGCAGCAGGCGCGTCACCTGTTCGCGCGGCAAGGCGCGGTCGCGGGCCAGCATGTCGGACAGCTTGGGCGGGTGGTTCCAGCCGCCTTCGGCGAGCCACGGTTTCAGGCGTTCCCAGAGCTTTTGCTCGGCGCCTTGCAGCGCGGCCTCGTGGCCGGACAGGCGCAGGTAGGGGCCGCTGCGTTGCAGTGTGCCGCCGCTGATCCAGTCCTTGAGCAGCAGCGCGAAGACGGCGGTGCTCGGCCGCGTGCTGGCCTTTGTGGTGAGTGCGCGTTGCAGCGCTTCGACTGTCATGCCCGGGCTGTCGGCGGCGCGCTTGTGGTGCGCACCGAGCACTTCGCCGATGCGGCTTGCGAGTTTGTCGAGCTGGCGTTTCGTGAAGGCCAGCGCCGTCGCGCCGTCGTGGATGGCGCGATGCGGCACCGCCGAGTTCAACGCGTTCGCGTCGTCGGGCAGCAGGTTGCATTGCGTGACGAAGCGGGTCAGGTCGACGCCGTTCGGCAGTTCCAGGGCCAGCAGCGCGGCGAGCGCATCGGCCGGCGCGGGTTTGTCGAGGGCTGCGAGCACCGCCAGCCGCTCATGTTTGCGCCGCCGCGTCGGCGGCGCAAACGCATCGGCCACTGTGCCGCCACCAACCGTGCGCAGGGCCGACTGATCGCGCAGGATGAAGCGGTCGCCGCGCAGCGCGCCGATCGGCCTGTCGAGTTCGAGCTGCACCCAGGCGCTGGCGCCAGGCGCGATGGCTTCGCCGTCGAGCAGCACGACGCGCGCACCGACGTCCACCGCGCCCAGGTGCAGGTGCAACGGCGTCCAGTGCGCGAGCGCCTTGGGTTCGCTGGCGAGCACACGGATGCGCGCTTCGAAGCGCTGTGTCGGAGAATGAGTTGGCTCTGCGACGATCCAGTCGCCGCGCGCGATCTCGCTTTTCTCCACGCCAGCCAGGTTGAGCGCCAGGCGCTGGCCGGCGAAGCCCGTTTCAGCCTGCTGGTTCTGCGCATGCAGGGTGCGCACACGCACCGTTTTGCCGCTCGGCGAGACAACGAGCTTGTCGCCCACCGCGACCTGCCCCGACACCGCTGTGCCGGTGACCACGGTGCCGACGCCGGGCAGCGAAAAGCTGCGGTCCACCGCAAGGCGGAAGTGCCCGCGCTCGTACTCCGCGGGCAGCGCAGCGCTGGCTTGAACCAGGTGTTGCGCCAGCGTGTCGATGCCCAGCCCGGTGATGTTCGACACCGGCATCAATTCGGCGCTCGCCAGCGCCGTCGGTGCCAGCAACGCGCGCACCTCGGCGTGGACCTCGGCCAGGCGCGCCTCGGACACCAGATCGGCTTTGGTCAACGCGACCACGCCGCGCGACAGGCCGAGCAGATCGAGGATCGCAAGGTGCTCGCGCGTTTGCGGCATCGGCCCGTCGTCCGCAGCAACCACGAGCATGACGTGGTCTATGCCCGTGGCGCCGGCCAGCATGTTGCGGATCAGTTTTTCGTGGCCCGGCACGTCGACGAAACCGAGCACGCCGCCGTCTGTCGAAGCTTTGTACGCAAAGCCCAGGTCGATGGTGATGCCGCGCGCCTTCTCTTCCTTCAGCCGGTCGGCGTCTATGCCTGTCAGCGCCTTGACCAGTGAGGTCTTGCCATGGTCGATATGACCTGCGGTGCCGATGATCAAATTGAGTCCAACGAGATGATTTAACGGGGATGTTAGCCAAGCGTGTCGGTGCACGATGTCGAGAGCGGCCCTCGACAAACGTCAGTAGGTGCAAACCGGGATTGCCGCGCGAGACCCCTATGCATTCAATTGCCTAGTTGGCTGGTACGCTACTGCATAAGTTGTACGTTTTCTCTACAAGGAGATCCGAAATGCGAGATCCCAAGAAGTCGTTGGACCGCCGCACCATGCTGGCTGGAGCAGGCACTGTGGGGGCCCTGGCGGCAGCAGCCGCCGTATTGCCCACAGGGCAAAGCGCGCCGCCCCAGCAGGCCAACGCCGCGCCGGTGCCCGACACGGCGGCAGGCTACCGCCTCACCGAACACGTCAAGCGCTACTACGCCACCACACGCATCTGAGTTCGCAGCAGTTCAAACCGGAGGCAACACCATGTTGTTGACACGAAGGTCACCGGGCGGCGAGGGGGCATCCGCTTCTTCGGGCGCGCTCGTTGACAGCCTCGCACGCGGCATCTCGCGCGCGATTCCCACGATGGACCGGCGCAAGTTCTTGCGCCGCTCCGGTTTAGGCGTCGGTGCCGGCATCGCTGCCAGCCAGTTGACGCTGGTGCGCAAGGCCGAAGCGGCAGGCGCTCCGGCGGGCGGTGTCGAGGGCGCCAAGGTCGAAGTCAAGCGCACGGTCTGCGGCCACTGCTCGGTGGGCTGCGCGATCGATGCGGTGGTCGAGAACGGCGTCTGGGTGCGCCAGGAGCCGGTGTTTGATTCGCCGATCAACCTCGGCGCGCACTGCGCCAAGGGTGCGGCGGTGCGAGAGAACGGCCGCGGCGAGTACCGCCTCAAGGCGCCGATGAAGCTCGTCAACGGCAAGTACCAGAAGATCAGCTGGGACCAGGCGCTCGAAGAGATCAGCGCCAAGATGCTCGAGCTGAAGAAGCAGAGCGGCCCCGACAGCATCTTCATCGTCGGTTCGTCCAAGCACAACAACGAACAGGCCTACCTGCTCAGAAAGTGGGTGTCCTTCTGGGGGACGAACAACTGCGACCACCAGGCACGAATATGCCACTCCACTACTGTCGCCGGTGTGGCGAATACGTGGGGATACGGTGCGATGACCAACTCGTACAACGACATGCAGAACTCGAAGGCTGCGATGTACATCGGCAGCAATGCTGCCGAAGCGCATCCGGTGTCGTTGATGCACATGCTGCACGCCAAGGAACTCGGCGCGAAGATGATCGTGGTCGACCCGCGCTTCACGCGCACGGCGGCCAAGGCCGATCAGTACGTGCGCATCCGCTCGGGCTCGGACATTCTGTTCCTGTTCGGCGTGATGTATCACGTCTTCAAGAACGGCTGGGAAGACAAGAAGTACATCGCCGACCGCGTGTACGGCATGGACAAGGTGCGCGAGGACGTGCTGGCCAAGTGGACGCCCGACAAGGTGTTGGAGGCCTGCGGCGTCGATGAAGCCACCTGCCTGCAGGTCGCCAAGACGATGGCCGAGAACCGGCCGAGCACGGTGGTCTGGTGCCAGGGTCAGACGCAGCACACCATCGGCAATGCGATGGTGCGGGCCTCGTGCCTGCTGCAACTGGCGCTGGGCAACATCGGCGTGTCGGGCGGCGGCGCGAATATTTTCCGCGGGCACGACAACGTGCAGGGCGCCACCGACATCGGGCCCAATCCGGATTCATTGCCGGGCTACTACGGTGTCGCTGAGGGTTCGTTCAAGCATTACGCCGCGGTCTGGGGCGTGGACTTCGAGTGGATCAAGAAGCAGTTTGCGCCCGGCATGATGACCAAGCCGGGCATGACCGTCTCGCGCTGGATCGACGGCGTGCTTGAGAAGAACGAGCTGATCGACCAGGACAGCAACCTGCGGGGCCTGTTCTATTGGGGCCACTCGCCAAACTCCCAGTCGCGCGGCCTCGAGATGAAGAAGGCGATGGACAAGCTCGACCTGCTGGTCGTGATCGATCCCTTCCCATCGGCCACGGCGGCGATGGCGGCGATGCCCGGCAAGGCCGAAGACCTGAACCCGAACCGCGCGGTCTATCTGTTGCCGGCGACGACGCAGTTCGAGACTTCGGGTTCGGTCACCGCGTCCAACCGCTCGATCCAATGGCGCGAGCGCGTGATCGAGCCGCTGTTCGAATCTCGCAGCGACCACATGATCATGTACCAGCTGGCCGACAAACTCGGCTTCGGCAAGGAACTGGTCAAGAACTACAAGATGCAGAAGGTCAAGGGCCTCGACGAGCCCGTGCCGGAAGACATCCTGCGCGAGATCAACAAGGCGACGTGGACGATCGGCTACACGGGTCAGAGCCCAGAGCGGCTGAAAGCCCACATGCGCAACATGCACGTCTTCGACGTCGTCACGTTGCGCGCCAAGGGCGGCATCGACAAGGAGACGGGCTACAAGCTCGACGGTGACTATTTCGGCCTGCCGTGGCCGTGCTACGGCACGCCGGAGTTGAAGCATCCGGGCTCACCGAATCTGTACGACACCTCCAAGCATGTCATGGACGGGGGTGGCAACTTCCGCGCCAACTTCGGCGTCGAGCGTGACGGCGTGAGCCTGTTGGCCGAAGACGGCTCGCACAGCAAAGGCGCCGATCTCACGACCGGCTACCCCGAGTTCGACCACCTGTTGCTGAAGAAGCTCGGCTGGTGGGACGAGTTGACCGACGTCGAAAAGAAGGCCGCGGAAGGCAAGAACTGGAAGACCGACCTCTCGGGCGGCATCCAGCGTGTGGTCTTGAAGAACCACGGCTGCCATCCCTTCGGCAACGCCAAGGCGCGCGCCGTGGTCTGGAACTTCCCCGATCCCATTCCGCAGCACCGCGAGCCTTTGTATTCGACCCGCCCGGAGCTGGTGGCCAAGTACCCGACGCACGCCGACAAGAAGGGCTTCTGGCGCATGCCGGCGCTGTACCAATCGGTGCAGGAGAAGAACAAGGACATCGGCAAGACCTTCCCGCTGATCATGACCAGCGGCCGCCTGGTGGAGTTCGAGGGCGGCGGCGAAGAGACGCGCTCGAACCCGTACTTGGCCGAGTTGCAGCAGGAGATGTTCATCGAGATCAACCCGGTGGCGGCCAACGATCGCGGCATCCGCAACGGCGAGCATGTCTGGGTGAAAACGCCCAGCGGCGCGCGCATCAAGGTCAAGGCCCAGGTGACCGAAAGGGTGGACAAGGAAACTGTGTTTCTGCCGTTCCACTTCTCCGGCCATTGGCAGGGCGAAGACATGGCGCAGTACTACCCTGATGGCTCCAAGCCGATCATTCGCGGCGAGGCCGTCAACACCGCCACGACCTATGGCTACGACAGCGTGACGATGATGCAAGAAACCAAGACGACCGTTTGCCAGGTCGAGAAGGCAGCTTGATATGGCCCGCATGAAATTCATCTGCGACGCCGAGCGTTGCATCGAGTGCAACGGCTGCGTCACCGCCTGCAAGGCCGAGCACGACGTGCCCTGGGGTGTGAACCGCAGGCGCGTCGTGACCCTCAACGACGGCGTGCCGGGCGAGCGCAGCATCTCGGTGGCCTGCATGCATTGCAGCGATGCGCCGTGCATGGCGGTGTGTCCGGTCGATTGCTTCTACCGTACCGATGAAGGCGTGGTCTTGCACGACAAGGACGTCTGCATCGGCTGCGGCAACTGCTCCTACGCCTGTCCCTTCGGCGCGCC
>JANOEG010000659.1:0-1870 GCA_031413095.1 Burkholderiales bacterium
ATGGTGGCGCCGCGCGAAGAATCGCCGGCGGCGCGATTGCGGCCAGGCGCGCCAGACGCAGGACAGGCGGATCGGTTGCACGCGCCGAGTCTAGCGCGCGGTCCCGACGCGAAACTTTCAGCGCACGCGCAGGCCCGGCACCGCGCCGGGCCAGGGTTCAAGCACGTACAGGCCCGGGTGCGCCTTCTCGTCGGCGTGCGACGCAGCCAGCACCATGCCTTCGCTGAGGCCGAACTTCATCTTGCGCGGCGCCAGGTTGGCCACCATCACCGTCATCTTGCCGATCAGGTCTTCGGGCTTGTAGGCGCTCTTGATGCCGGAGAAGACGTTACGCGTCTTGCCTTCGCCGACGTCGAGCGTCAGGCGCAGCAGTTTGTCGCTGCCTTCGACGTGTTCGGCGTTGACGATCTTCGCGAGACGCAGGTCGATCTTGGTGAAGTCGTCGATTTTGATCTCGGCGGCGAGGGGTTCGCCGCCGGGGATTGCGGCCGGCGCGGCGGGCGCTTCGAGCAGGGCATCGACTTCCTTGGCATCGACGCGTTGCATCAGGTGCTTGTACTCGCCGATCTCGTGCGCGCCGAGCGAGCGCGACGCGTCTTGCCAATCCAGCGGCTTGACTTTGAGGAAGGACTCGACCTGCGCCGCCAGCGCCGGCATCACCGGCTTGAGGTAAACGGTGAGCAGCCGGAAAGCCTCGATGCAGACGCTGCACACGTCATGCAACGCGGCGTCCATGCCCGCCTGCTTGGCCAGCTCCCAGGGCTTGTGGCGATCGACGTACTCGTTGACGCGGTCGGCCAGCAGCATGACCTCGCGCAGCGCTTTGCCGAACTCACGCTCTTCGTAGAGTTCACGCACATTGCCGCTGGCCGCGCGCAGACCGTCGAGCAATGTCCGGCCCTCGACGCCGAGGTCGGCCGACAGTCTGCCGCCGAAGCGCTTGGCCAGGAACCCCGCTACGCGACTCGCGATGTTCACGTACTTGCCAACCAGATCGCTGTTAACCCGCGCAATGAAATCCTCCGGATTGAACTCGATGTCCTCGACCTTCGCATTCAACTTCGCCGCGATGTAGTAGCGCAGCCATTCGGCGTTCAAACCGACTTCCAGGTACTTCAGCGGCGACAGCCCGGTGCCTCGGCTCTTGCTCATCTTGTCACCGCCGAGCGTGATGAAGCCGTGTACGTAGATCTTGTCCGGCGTCTTGCGGCCGGAGAACTTCAGCATGGCCGGCCAGAACAGCGTGTGGAAGTAGCTGATGTCCTTGCCGATGAAGTGAATCTGCTCCAGCGCCGGATCGGCCATCGTGGCTTCGAAGGCGTCGCCGAGGTAACTTTTCAATGACGCGAGATAACCCACCGGCGCGTCGAGCCAGACATAGAAGTACTTGTCTTCCGTGTCCGGGATGCGGATGCCGAAGTACGGCGCGTCGCGGCTGATGTCCCAATCGCTCAGCGTCACGTGGCCGTCGTCGTCGGCCGCGAACCACTCGCGAATCTTGTTCAGCACTTCCGGCTGCAGCCGGCCCGGCGCTTGCGTCCACTCTTGCAGGAAGTCGACGCAGCGCTGCGAGCTGAGCTGGAAGAAGTGGTGCGCGCTCGACTTCAGCACCGGCGTGGCGCCGCTCAAGGCCGAGTACGGGTTCTTCAGCTCGGTCGGCGAGTAGACCGCGCCGCAGACCTCGCACGAATCGCCGTACTGGTCTTTGGCACCGCACTTTGGGCACTCGCCCAAGATGTACCGATCGGCCAGGAACATCGACTTCATCGGGTCGAAGAACTGCTCGATCGTGCGCTCGGCGATCAGGCCCTGCTTGCGCAGCGCGCGGTAGATGTCCTGCGCGAGCTGGTGGTTCTCGGGCGCGTCGGTC
>JANOEG010000660.1:0-7295 GCA_031413095.1 Burkholderiales bacterium
CCTGAGGCTCGCCTCACGCAGGCGCCTGCAAGCGCAGCAGCTCGGCCCCTTCGGCCACCTGATCGCCAACGCCGTAGAGCAGTTCTGCCACCGTGCCGTCGCGCGGCGCGGCGATGGTGTGCTCCATCTTCATCGCTTCCATCACCGCCAGCGGTTGGCCGGCCTTCACCGCCTCGCCAGCCTTGGCCAGAAACGCCACCAACTTTCCTGGCATCGGCGCCGTCAAGCGGCCGCCGGGTGACGCACCCTCGCCGGCATGCGCCAGCGCATCGACTTCCTGCAGCGCCAGCGTGCCTTCGGGCGCAAAAACCGTGATGCGCTCGCCTTGCGCGTAGACGGCCAGCGTCCATCGGCGGTCGCCAAGTTGAACATCATGGCGCTCGTTGCCGAGCGCGCGCGCTGAAAACGGCCAGCGCTGCTCGCCGACGGCGAGGGTGAGCGCACCGTCGTGCAGCCGGTGCAGCGTCACCACGTGGCGCGCACCGCCGATGTCGAGATCGAAGCGCCGCGTCGCGCCGCCGAACATGCGCCAGCCGTCGCGGCGGCTCCACGGATCTGCATCCTGCAATGCCACTTCGTTCGCAACTTCGCGCGCGATCACGCCGGCCGCGGCGCATTCGAGCGGCAGCGGCGCATGCTCGAACAGCGCCGCGTGCTCGCGCTCGATCAGTGCGGTGTCGAGATCGGCGGTCGCAAAAGCATTCGTCTTGACGACGCGACGCAGAAACGCGACGTTGGTTGAAAGACCAACGATGTGCGTCTGCGCCAGTGCCGCATCCAGCCTCGCCAAGGCCTGGGCTCGGTTCTCGCCCCAGACGATCAGCTTGGCGATCATCGAGTCGTAGTGCGGGCTGATCGCGTCGCCCTCGTCGAAGCCACGGTCGATGCGCGGCGTGTCATCGCTGCGGACAAAGCTCACATGCGCCGGCCAGCGCGCCACGTGCAGCGTGCCGGTGGCCGGCAGAAAGTTCGCGTCCGGGTTCTCGGCGCAGATGCGCGCTTCGATCGCATGGCCGCGCATCTTGAGCTGCGCCTGCGTCGCCGGCAGCGGCTGGCCGGCCGCCACGCGCAACTGCCACTCGACGAGGTCATGCCCGGTGATCGCTTCGGTCACCGGGTGCTCGACTTGCAGCCGCGTGTTCATCTCCATGAAGTAGGCGCGGATGTCGCCGTCGTCGAGTTCCTCGGCGACGAACTCGACCGTGCCCGCGCCAACGTAGCCCACGGCTTTGGCCGCCGCCACCGCAGCCTCGCCCATCTGCTGGCGGCGCGCCTCGCTCATCCCCGGCGCCGGCGCTTCTTCCAGCACCTTCTGGTGACGGCGCTGCACCGAACAATCGCGCTCGAAGAGATAGACGCACTGGCCCTGCGTGTCGGCAAAGACCTGAATCTCGATGTGTCGCGGCCGCGTGACGTAGCGCTCGACGAGCACGTGGTCGTTGCCGAAACTGGCCTTGGCCTCGCGCTGGCAGGACGCCAGCGCGGCGGCAAAGTCTTCCGGCTTGTCGACGCGCCGCATGCCCTTGCCGCCACCACCGGCGCTGGCTTTGATGAGCACCGGGTAGCCGATGCGCGCGGACTCCTTGGCGAGGAATGCGGCGTCGTTGTTGTCGCCGTGGTAGCCGGGCACGAGCGGCACACCGGCTTTTTCCATCAGCGATTTGGCGGCCGACTTGCTGCCCATCGCGGCAATCGCGCTCGCCGGCGGGCCGATGAAGACGAGGCCTGCTTTTGCGCATGCCGACGCGAAGGCTTCGTTCTCGGACAGGAAGCCGTAGCCGGGGTGGATGGCCTGTGCGCCGGTCGCCTTGGCGGCTTCGAGGATGCGCTCCCAACGGAGGTAGCTGTCGCGCGGCGCGCTGCCGCCGATGTGCACGGCTTCATCGCAGGCGTGGACGTGTCGCGCATCGGCGTCGGCATCCGAGTACACCGCGACGGTGCGCACGCCCATCCGGCGTGCTGTGGCAGCCACGCGGCAGGCGATTTCGCCGCGATTCGCAATCAGGATCTTGTTGAACATGTCAGGCCTCGCTCAACTGGTTGGTCGAGAAGTGCCCGCGCAGGCGCCGCAGCAATCCGCGCAGGAAGCGGAACAGCACGACGATGACGGTGAGGCTGATGATGATCACGATCGCCAGCACGATGAAAAACGCCACCGGATACTCGTACGCCAGCCACAGCATGCCGGGCACCATCGCATCACCGGCCAGCGAGAGTGCGATGTTGGAAAATGGCTCGGGCGACGTGTTGACGGCCGCACGCGTCGTCGTCTTGGCGGTGTGCGAGGTGGCGGCCAGCGTGCCGCCGAGCAGCGCTGCCATCACGCCCCAGCTCGCCTGGTCGGCGCCGACGACGCTGTAGGCCAGCGCCGCACCGGCAGGGATGCGGATGAAGGTGTGGACCGAGTCCCACAACGAGTCGACCCACGGCACCTTGTCGGCGACGAACTCCACCGCGAGCAGACCGCCACTGACGTAGAGCAGCGCCGGCTGCTGCAACACCGACAGGCCCGCCGGCAGCGGCACCCAACCCATGTAGCCGACGAGGCCGGTGAGAAACACCGCAGCGTACAAGCGCACGCCGCTGGCCCAGCCGAGCGCGGCGGCGAGGGCAAAGAGTTGCGTGGTGTCGAAATCAGGAACCGGCATGTCACTTCCTCTCGGCAAAAGCCAGGCGCGCGGCCATCGCGATGAAGACGACGCCTGTCGCCCGTTCGAGCCACAACGCGATGCGCTGCTGTTTGACCAATCGCGCGCCGACCGAGCCCGCGCTCCAAGCGAGTGCACTGTAGGCCACGGCGGTGATGACGGTGAACGTCAAGCCCATCAGTCCCAGTTGCCAGATCACGGCCGCGCCGTGTTGCGGGTCGACGAACTGCGGCAGGAAGGCGAGGAAGAACAGCATCACCTTAGGGTTCAGCGCGTTGGTCAGCACGCCTTGGCGGAAGCGCTGCACGGCGTTGCCGTTGTTCTGCGGCGCAACGCCCATCGCCGCGATGCTGCCATTGCTGCGCAGCGACTGGAGGCCGAGCCAGACCAGGTAGGCGACACCAATCCACTTGATGACATTGAACAGCGTGGCCGACGCCGCCACGATGGCCGAGATGCCAAGCATCGCCCACACCGTGTGCGTCAGGCAGCCGACACCGACACCGAGCGCATAGGCGACGCCTTCGCGCCGGCCGCGCGAGATGCCGATGGCCAACGAGTTCAAGCTGTCGGGGCCTGGCGCGGCGATGACGATCAGCGCAGCGACGAGGTACGACAGATAGAGGTCGAGTGGCATCATGATTTGACACTCCAGGAGGGAGAACGCTTGTCGAGAAAGCTCTGCACGCCTTCCCCGCCTTCGGCGCTGGCGCGGATGTCGGCGATGCGACGGGCGGTGTCTGCACGCAAGGCACCGTCGATCGGCCGGGCCGCGACGTCCTGAACCAGCCGCTTGCAGGCTTTCACGGCGGCCGGGCCGTTGGCAACGAGTGCAGCGACGACTTCGTTGACCTTGGTATCGAGCGCATCGGCAGCGACAACCTCGTGCACGAAGCCCAGCTGGTGCGCGCGCGACGCGGTGAACCGTTCGGCTGTGGTGAAGTAGCGCCGCGACGCCTGCTCGCCGAGCGCGCGCACGACATAGGGCCCGATGGTGGCCGGCAGTAGGCCGAGCTTGGCTTCGGACAAGCAGAAGTGCATGCCCTCCACCGCGACCAGCACATCGCACACGGCGGCCAGGCCGACACCGCCGGCATAGCAGTCGCCCTGAATTCGCCCCACCACCGGCAACGGACACGAGTAGATCGCCCACAGCATGTCGGCCAGCGCCTGCGCGTCGGCGCGATTGCGCTCCCAGTCGTAGCCGGCCATCGCGCGCATCCACGACAGATCGGCGCCGGCACAGAACGATTTGCCGTGGCCGCCGAGCACGATGGCGCGAAGAGTGGTGTCGGCGCCGAGTGTCGAGAACGCAGCCGTCAGTTCCGCGATCACGCTGTCGTTGAACGCGTTGCGGACATCGGGGCGGTTCAAGTACACCTCGGCGACGTGAGCGGAGGGCCGGCGGATGTCGAGCGTGCTCATGTCAGTACCTCTTGGCGGCTTCGTCGAGCATCACTTCCGTCGCCCCACCCCCAATCGCGAGGATGCGCGCATCGCGCCACAGCCGCTCGATCGCAGTGCCGCGCATGTAGCCCATGCCACCGTGGAACTGTTGGCAGCCCTGCACGACTTCATTGACCAATTCGCCCGTCAGCGCCTTCAGCATCGACACGTCCTGCACCACGTCGCGGCCCTGCGTGACCAGCCACGCGCAGTGGTACAGGTACTGGCGCGCGGCGCGCGTCTTGGCGTCGAGCATGGCGATGCGCTGGCGCACGGCCTGCTTGTCGAACAGCGTGGCGCCGAACGCCTTGCGATCGCGCACATGGTCGAGCGTCAGCTTCAAGGCCTGCGTTGCATGGCCGACCGCCATCGCGCCCAAGGCGATGCGCTCGGTCTGGAAGTTCTTCATCACCGATCGGAAGCCGTGGTGCTCTTCGCCCAACAGGTTCGCGGCCGGGATGCGGCAGGCGTCGAACACCAGCTCGGCCGTGTCCGACGACAGCCAGCCGGTCTTGTCGAGCGAGCGGCCGACGGTGAAGCCCAGGGTGCCTTTCTCGACGATGAACATCGAGATGTCGTGGCGGCCGGGGCCGGTGCGCGCGGCGACGAAGTAGAGGTCGGCATGCACGCCGTTGGTGATGAAGAGCTTGGTGCCGTCGAGCACCCACTGAGCACCTTCACGACGCGCCGTCGTGCGCAGGCCGGCCACGTCCGAGCCGGCGCTGGGCTCGGTGATCGCCACCGCGGTAATCGTGCGGCCCGACGTGATGCCCGGCATGTACTTGGCCTTCTGCTCGCGTGTGCCCGCGTGGTGCAGGTGCGGGCTGGCCATGTCGGTGTGCACGAGCACGGTAATGATGAAGCCGCCGAAGGTCGATTGCGACAGCGCCTCGGCAAAGACCAGATTGGTCAGCGCATCGGCCTCGGCGCCGCCATGCTCGCTGGCGTACATCAGGCCGAGCAGACCGGCGTCGCCCATCTTGCGCAGCACCTCGCGCGGCGTGAAGCCCTGCGCTTCCCACGCCGAGGCATGCGGCTCGACCTCGCGCGCGATGAAGCGCGCGATCTGCTCGCGCAGCAGCTCGTGCTCGGGGGTGAGGTAGGCGTTATCCATGGACAAGGTTTGCACGCCAAGCCGGAGGGGCTTCTGATGCCGCCCAATGTTCGCAGAGCTGCACGATCTTCGTCCCGACGAAGGTGAAGCGCGAGTTCGCAAAGAAGCGCTGCTTGCCGTGAGGCACTTCGACGACCGAATGCACCCTGCCGTCAGCCATCGCATCGATCGCCTTGACCTCGATCGACCAACCCTCGGGGTAGTCGGCGTTGACGCGCACGATCATGCCGGCGCCCTCGAAGCGTTCACCCGTCACCGGCCACTGCGTCACCACGTCGTCGGCAAATGCCGCGCGCATCGCCGCCCAGTCGCGCGCCTGCACATGCGCCCACAACGCCCGCACGAGGGCGCAGCGGTGCTCGGAATCGTTGGCCGTCGGCGCCTCGCCCGACAGCGGCTTGACCATGATCACGGTGCGGTAGCGCTTGCCGCTCCACTGCACGTCGCCGATCTCGGCGTAGCCGAGCGCAGCGTAGCGCTGGCGCAAGTGCGAGGCCGGCATCGCCGTGTCCAGCGCCATGGCGCGAAAGCCCTGGTTTACCGCCCAGCGCTCACAGGCCGCGATCAGCGCGGGGCCGATGCCCTGACCCTGCGCGGCCGGCTCGACGCCAAGCTGATGCAGGTGGGCCACGTCGCGCCGCAGGTACCAGGCGCAGGCGCGGGCATCGGGTTTCTCGTCGGCGTCGAGCGGGCCGTTGACGACGACGGTGCCGACGACCACGCCCGCCTGCTCGGCGACGAAGCCGTGCCCGCTGGCGAAGCGGCACGCTGTGGCGTCCACACTCTGATCGACCGCGGTGTAGTTCAAGCCCATTGCGCCGAGCGGCGCATAGGCGCGGTGCAGCAGCGCGGTCAGCGCTTCGAGCGAATCGCTCGGCACAACGGGGCGCAGCATGACCGCCATCAATGCTTCCAGCCGCGCAGGCCTCGCCGCTCTTCGAAGGCCTGGAAGTCGCGGTCACGGTGCAACAGTAGGTAGTCGTTCTGGATGCAGAAAGCGGCCACCAGCACGTCGATTCCACTGCGCACCGTGATGCCGCTCTTGCGAAGGTCGCGGTAGTGTTGCGCCGCCTGCAAAGCCAGGTCCGGACTCGAGGTGGCTTGCACGTCCAGGCTCAGCATCAAAGCCTGCGCCTGCCGCAAGTCACGCTCTTGGCGAAAGCCGCGCAGCACCTCGAACAGCACCAGATCGGGGACGACCACCCTTGTGTCGCCCTCGTAGAGCAGTCGTCGCAAAGTGTCGCGCGCCGGGTTCGGCGTGGCGTTGAAGAAATCGATCCAGACGCTGGAGTCAGCGACGACCACGTTTGACTTCCTTCTTAACCACAGCCTTGTACGGTTTGGACAAGCGATCGGACACCATCATGGTCGCCTGCCTCGCCTCGGGTTGCGTCCAATCCACCGCCTCATCCCCCTCCCACTTGAGCTTGCCTTCCCACTTGAGGATTTCGCGGTAGGCCGCCTGGCGCGCGAGCAGCTTCAACCCCGCTTCCACGGCGTCTTTTTTCGTGGAGTACGGGCCTGCAGCCAAGGCCTTGGTCATCAAGTCGTCGTCGATATCGATATTGGTGCGCATGATGTGTATAGAGTTCACAATTCGGACACATCATACACTACATGCGGAAGACGCCGAACTTCACGTCCGGGATCGGCGCGTTCAGACTCGCCGACAGCGCCAGCGCGAGCACGCGGCGCGTGTCGGCCGGGTCGATCACGCCGTCATCCCACAGCCGCGCGCTGGCGAAGTACGGGTGTGCCTGGTGGGCGAACTGGTCGAGGATCGGTTGCTTGAATTTCGCCTCTTCGTCAGCGCTCCACTTACCGCCCTTGCCTTCGATACCATCGCGCTTCACGGTGGCCAGCACGCTGGCGGCCTGCTCACCGCCCATCACGCTGATGCGCGCGTTGGGCCACATCCAAAGGAAGCGCGGGCTGAACGCACGGCCACACATGCCGTAGTTGCCGGCGCCGAAGCTACCGCCGATGATGACGGTGAACTTGGGCACGTTGACGGTAGAGACCGCCGTCACCATCTTCGCGCCGTGCTTGGCGATGCCTTCGTTCTCGTACTTCTTGCCGACCATGAA
>JANOEG010000661.1:0-2115 GCA_031413095.1 Burkholderiales bacterium
CAGCATAAAGGCGTAGGCCAGGGCGGCGAGGGTTTCGAAGACGATCAACTGCCCAGCCACCGCCGTCGGCAGGCGCTGGCTGGCGGCGTTCCAGCACAAGGTGCCGAGCCACGATGCGAACAGGCCGATCGAGAACATCAGACCGACGAACAACGCCGGCGTCGGACCGAACGGCATGACGAAGGCATTGCCGGTGGCTGCACTCCAGGCCCAGAACGCGGCGAAGCCGATGGCCGACAGCGGCAGCGTGGCGAGGCCCTGCGCCGTGGCCCAGGCGGTGGCCGAGCGGTCGGGGTGTGCGCGCATCCAGTCGGCGTTGCGGATCGGGTACCAGGTCCAGCAGGCGACCGCGGCCACAGCGAGCAGCGCGCCGGTGGCATAGCGGCCGAGGTCCGCGTTCGTGTCGGCGCGCAAGCGCTGGAGCTCGACCTGGTTGACGCAGGCGATGCCGGCGACGATCAGCAGCAGCGACGGCACCAGTTGGGCCCACGGCAAGCGGCCATCGCGCGCGTGGTCGCGCAGGTTCGACGTGATCGCGATCACCACCGGCAGCGTGCCGATGATCATCGTCGGCAACGGCCCGCCGGCGCGCTGGATCGCAGCGGCGAGGCACAGGTAGTAGATCAGGTTGCCGACGAGCGACAGTTTCAGCGCCTCGGTCCAGTCGCCGCGCGTCAGTTGCGACAGGCGAGCGCGGCCGAACCACGCCAGCGGCAACGCGATCAGGCCGAAGGCGAGGTAGCGCGACACCGACAGCAGCGCGGCCGGGTACTCGGGCAGCATCAGCGGCGCGACGAAGACGAGGCCCCACATCAGGCCGGCGGCGAGGGCGAAGAGCGTGCCGATCAACATGCCGCGAGCGTAGCCGGCGAACGTCAGCGCAGCGTCCGTCCTTGCCGCCGCCAGCGCGCGCCAACACAATGCGCGGGATGAAAAGCAACCTCGCCCCGCTGCTGCTCGCCTTTGCCTTCGTGCTGCCGGCCGTCGCGCAGCCGCAACCCGACGCTGGCGCCAAGCGCCTGCATGTGCTCTTCGACCGGCACTGGCAGGAGAGCGCGCAACGTTTCCCCGAGTGGGCAACCTACCGCGGCGATCACCGCTTCGGCGGCCGGCTCGCCGACCAGTCGCCCGCTGGGCGCGCGGCGCAAGACGCGGCCACGAAACGCTGGCTCGCCGCAGCGCAACGCATTCAGCGTGCCCGCCTCGCCCCCACCGACCGCGTCTCGCTCGATCTGTTCATCAGCAACCAGCAGCGCGCGATCGCGTTGATGCCGTTTGCCGGCTACCGCTCGATGTCGATCGGCGCGCTCGGCGGCGCGCAAACCGAGTTCGCCGATCTGATGCAGGTGACGCCGATGGACACCGCAGTGCAGGCGCGCCAGTTGCTTCAACGCTTCGCTGGCCTGCCGCGTCGCATCGGCGACGAGATCACGCACCTGCGCCAGGGCCTGCGCCTGGGCTGGGTGCCGCCGCGCGAGGTGCTGGTGCGCGCGCAGGAGCAGCTCGACAAGCAGCTCTCGCCGGCGGTGGAAGACAGCCCGTTCTACAAGCCCTTCAAGCAATTGCCCGCATCGATGACGGCGGCCGAGCGTGATGCCTTGCAGGCCAGCGGCCGCGACGCGATCGCACGCGACGTACTGCCGGCGCTGCGCCAGTTGCGTGCCTTCATCGCCGACGAGTACCTGCCTAAGGCGCCGGCCAACGGCGCGCTGTCGGGCTACCCCGATGGCCAGCGTGTGTACGGGTTGCTGGTGCGGCAGCAGACGACGACGAAGCTGTCGGCGCGCGAGATTCACGACATCGGCCTGCGCGAGCTGGCGCGCATCCGCACCGAAATGGAATCGGTGATGCACGAGATGAAGTTCAACGGCGACTTTGCCGCCTTCATCACCTTTCTCGACACCGATGCGCGCTTCAAGTACACCAGCGCCGACGCGCTGCTCGCGCACTACCGCGACATCGGCAAGCGGCTCAATGCCGAAATGCCCAAGCTCTTCGCCGAGCTGCCGCGTGCGGCTTGGGGCGTGAAAGCGATGCCCGCGCACGTCGCAGCCGACAGCGCCGAGTACTACCAGAGCCCGGCGCAGGACGGCTCACGCTCGGGCTTCTTCTTCG
>JANOEG010000662.1:0-1529 GCA_031413095.1 Burkholderiales bacterium
TATATGGACTCCCCCGCCAACACCAGCGATTGATCGATCTGTGAAGTGCACGAAGGGTTGAGCCTGCAGTCGTATATCCGGCATCTGTGGTGGGCTGCGTGTTGAGAGCCCGTGCCGACATGGAATCTGCGTCAGCGCGGCGCCAATCGATACAAGCGGCAGGCATGAAGCTGCCGGAAGGGTTATCGGCGTCGTGCGCTGTGGGGGAGACCCGGGGTGCCATGGTGGGCGATCAATCTCTGCGCAAGGCTGGGAGGGGTGTTGTCGATCCGATCAGTGCGTACCGGTACTCAAGCCGCCAGCGCGCCTGCGGGCATCTCGAAGCTCAGCCGCTCGGTCTTCTTCCTGGTTCGCTGGCTGTTGGGTTTTTCTTCGTCGAAGGGCGCGTGGTCGCGCAGGCACGCATAGGCGATGCGCGCCAACTTGTTGGCCAGCGCGCAGCAGGCCTTGTTGTGGTTGCTGCGGTCCTGCACGCCCAGCGCCCAGGCGCGCAAGCCCGTGACCTGCTTGCCCGCGTTACGCGCCGCCGCGGCCGCGCGCAAGACGCTGCGAGCGCCGTGCGTGAGCAGCATGCGCAGGTAGCGGTCGCCCTGCTTGCTGATGCGCCCGAGCTGGCGGTGCTGGCCCGACGAGTGCTCGCGCGGCGTCAGGCCGAACCAGCTCGCAAAGTGCCTTGCATCCTTGAAGTGCGACACGTCACCCGAGGTGGCCGCGGCCATCGCCGTGCTGGTCAGCAGGCCGATGCCCGGCACGCTCATCAGCGTCGTGCAAGCTGCGCTGTGCCGCGCCAGACCCGCAAGCTCTCGCTCCAGTTGCGCGATGCGCGCTTCGAGCAGGCGCATCTCCTCGACCAGCAGCACCATCGTCGGGCGCAGCAGCTCGGGGATGCCCGAGCGCGGCTCGGCCAGCACGCGCGCGATCTGCTCAAGACCGGCGCGCGCGCCCAGGCCAATGGCGATGCCGAACTCGCGGCAGTAGCCGCGCAGGGTGTTGATGCGCCGCGTGCGGTCGGCCTGCCAGAGACTTCTCGTGCGGTGCAGTGCCTGCAGGGCCTGCTGCTCGACGCTCTTGACGCGCACGGGCCGCAGGTCCGAGCAGCGCGCGGCTTCGAGCAAAGCCGCGGCGTCGGCCGCATCGGTCTTGTTGCGCCGCACGTAGGCGCGCACGTAGCGCGCAGGCAGCAGCGTGACTTCGATGCCCAGCGAACCCAGCCAGCGTGCCCAGTGGTGGGCCGAGCCGCAGGCCTCCATCACCACGCGCGACACCGCGCGGTTGGCAAACCAGCGCTCGAACTGAGCACGGCTCAGGCGATGCGACTCGACAGGGCGCCAGTGGCTGTCGGCCACGCACAGCGCAAACACGGTCTTGGCCAGATCGACGCCGACGATCACGCCGGCATCGGGTTGAACACAAACGGCAAGGCTCGTAGCATTCATGTCGGACTCCTTCGCGTCATGTGCCGACACCCGCACCACGCGACGCCGGCTGGTACTCTGATACCGAAATGCGCGGCGGAGTCCATCCCATCA
>JANOEG010000663.1:0-3507 GCA_031413095.1 Burkholderiales bacterium
GTGGGTTCGAGTCCCGCACAACCCACCACCCGTTCCCGGCGACGGGTGCCGCGGCAGAAAATTCAGGGCTCTTAGCTCAGTTGGTAGAGCAGCGGACTCTTAATCCGTAGGTCGAGTGTTCGAGTCACTCAGGGCCCACCAAAATATCTCGACAAATCAAGCACTTAGGCAGAAACTCAGCGCTAAGTGCTTTTTTCGTTCCCGCCCCGTTGCCAGATTTTTGCCAGATTTGCTCGGGATGCCCTGCTCGGCAGAGAAAGCAGAGGTCTCCGCAGAGCTTATAGGGCGAGACAGTGTGCCGCTCGAATCAAGCATCGGGTCCTCGCTTAGCGGTCTGTTCGGCAATGTCGGGGCGCGCTGCGCTTTTGCTCTCGGAAAACAACACGCTGCCAGCGGACCGAGGACCGATGGCAACGGTTCGGTGAGCGCTGCTGCTGACGCGGATCAATGTGCGCGCATGCGCGACGACACCCAGTTTTCTATCTCGCACTGCGGCCAGGCGACTGCGCGCTTGGACAACTTGATCGGCGCCGGGAACTGGTTCTGCGAAATGAGCTTGTAGATCGTTGACCTGGCCAAACCGGTGGTGCGCATGACCAGTGGCAGGCGAAGCAAGACAGGAAGCGAGTCCATGATTGACCTTCATACTGGCAGTTGTGTTGAGGGAGTGCCGCTGTGCCACGCATTTCAATGGCGGCGGCGGTGATGGCGTTCGTGCGACAAGGCTCCAGCCCGACTGGCGAGGGCGAGCTGATCGGAGGCTGCGGTAGGCCACTCGCTTTGCTCACGCGGCACGATGCTCTCGAGCGTGGGCGGGATCGAAGTGCGCGTCGGCACGGATTCGATTCCGTTGCGCGGTGGGCTAAGCCGAAGACGACTACATCGTCCGTCCATCCACGGACAGACCAGATTCGGTTGGGCTTCAGTTGCGTGTCACAGGCAGCAACTTGTCTGTGTGCGGGTCACGACCGCTAACGAGTGCGAGAGATCGACATATCGCGTGCCGCACTTGGCCCGCAAGGCAACCGATTCGTGGGAGGCGTCGCGGTTGCGAACGGGCCACCCCATTTGAGCGATCCGCGTGTTACCTCGTCAAGTACCTGTGCCCCTGTGTCGCAGGATGCCTGTTCGCAATCGGGCCATGTGATCAGGCGACAGGCGCATCAGCCGGACAACCTTTGGACTGATTGACCCGCGCTCGGCATCTCGTCGTCCCTTGCGGTCGATATGCGGACCCCCTGAAAACTCGCTCGGGAAGGCTGGCATTTCCGCTGGCATACATGAAGCGGACGGGCAAGACTCGAGCCAACACGGGAGCTGGCGAGAGGGCACCTCTGCCAAGGCCAAGCCAGCGACGAAATGTCGATGAAGCCGCTAACCATCGCAAGGGCCAAAACGATGCTGGCCAAGGTCCTGGAGGACGGCACATCCTATGGCGAGGCCGGCGCGCCGTACGGATTGGGGCGCTCTTCCGTAGAGCGCACGATCAAGGCCCTGGTGCTGCAGGTGGCCCGGGAGCGAGGCATTCCGGCGCTGGACGAGGATGCGCTGACTTCGCTGACGCGGCTGCGTCAGTTTCGCGAACCGGTCCTGCAAGCCGTTCGCGACTACACCCCGGGCGAGGCGACGCCAAAACGCGTTTCCCTCGGGCCGGAAGAGATTGCCATCGGCGCAAGCCGCGTGCGCAGGTGCAGCGACAACGCATACCGCGACGTGGCGCTGATCTTTGTGCTGTTCTGCACCGGGGCCAAGCCGATCGAAATCGCCCGCCTGCAGGTGCGCGACTACCTGAACCGCGACGGCAGCGTGCGGGAGCGTTCCGAATTGCCGCCCGAGGCAGCGGTGAATGGCCGTGGCCGGCCGCTCTTCTTCACGTCCGTGCGAGCCCGTACCGCGATCGATGCCTACCTGGCCGAGCGTGCGCGCCGACGACTCGGCGTGGCTGCGGCTTCAGTCGCATCAGACGCTGCTCCGTACCGAGGCCTCGACCCTCTCAGTGCGCTGTTCCTCACTGAAACCGGCAAGCGCTTCGAAGTCACCGGCCGCGGGCCGAATGATCCGCGTGCGACATGCCGATTGATGATCGCCACGCTGCGCTTAATCTTCAAACGTGCCGGGTGGATTGGGGTGACCTCGCAGTCTGCGCGGCGCGTGGTGGCCCGGCGGCTCACCGCCAAGGGCGCCGATGGCGCGCAGGTCGGTGAACTGCTGGGCTTGTCGAGCACGCGCGCCGTGCGCAGGTTGCTGGGGGATGAACGGCGGCCGCTCGAGACGCTGGCTCGCGAGCTCGTCTGATTCACGCGCGCTCATTGACGGCGACGGCGAGAACGCGATGGCGCCGAACCGATTCTTCATCAAGGGCCGAACCTATGCCGCCGGCGATCCGGGACTGCAGGTCGGTCTTGCACGGGCCTACGGCTCACCGGAAAGGCCCAGGTGCATGTGCGTGCCCGGCGGCGTCGAGGTGTACATCGCCAAACATGCGGAGTACGTCGTCAAGCGCATGCCCGACACCGGGAACCAGCATCACCCGACCTGCCCGTCGTTCGAGCCTGAGCCCGGAATGTCGGGGCTGGGCGAACTGCTTGGCGAGGCGATCATCGAGCACTCGCCCGACCAAGTCGAGGTGCGGACCGATTTCCCGATCGCGCGGATGCCGGGGAAGTCGATGCCGCGCGGCAAGGCGGTCACGGATCCACCGGAAGTGCATGCGCCGCGCAAGCGGATGAGCCTGCGCGCGCTGCTGCACTTCCTGTACGAGCGCGCAGGATTCAACCGCTGGTACCCGGCCATGGAAGGCCGGCGCAACCAGGGCGTGCTGCACAAGTACCTGTCCGAGGCCGCAAGGGGAGTGTTTCTGAAAGGTGCGACGCTCGACGAGCGCCTGTACGTTCCAGAGCCGTTTCGCGCGGAGTTCAAAGAGCAGATCGGCGAACGCCGGCGCAAGAAACTGGCGCTGCTGATGTCACCCGAAGATGCCGGCCAGTTCAAGATGGCCATCCTCGTCGGCGAGTACAACAGCTCCGAGCCGACGAGCTTCGGGCGCAGGATCATCATCAGGCACATGCCCGACGTTGCGCTGTACATCGAGGGCAAGGCCTGGGAACGCGTCGAGCGAAGCTATGGCGCCATCCTCCAGGCGCGCGATGCGGACGTGGCGAGGAAACCGCGCGTCATGATGGCCGCGCTGATTTACGCGAAGCGCGAGCACGTCTATCAGGTGGACACCCTGAGCATGATGCTGACGACCGATCAGTGGATTCCTCTGGATGGCCTGCATGAGTTGCCGCTGATCGAGGCGCTGCAGCGCGCGCAACGGGCCTTCATGAAGCCGTTGAAGTACGACGCCAGGATGGCGGCTGCCTTCCCGAACGTGCTGCTGCTGGACTGCGGCAAAGTGCCGCTGCCCCTGCATGTCGTGAGCCTGTTCGTGGATCCGAAGGAGAGGGCGCTGAAGGAGAGATCCGTTGCGGCCAACGGCGAGTCGACATGGGTCTGGTACGCCGA
>JANOEG010000664.1:0-8039 GCA_031413095.1 Burkholderiales bacterium
CAGCTGCGCGCTGTAGCGCCTTCTCGATCCAGTTCCCGAAGCGGCTCTGTCGCTTGTCATCGTGTCCACCTATTCCTACGTGGACACGATCCTTCACGTCGCGACGACCAAGATCAAGATGACTTTGCCGGACGCATACCGATGTCGGCGCCGGCGGCGAAGAGGTCGCGAATCTCGGCGTTGACGGCGGCGGCGTAGTCCATCGCCGCTTCGGCGCCGCTGGCGTAGAAGTCGTTCTGCGCCTGACAGCTCATCGTGAACGGGCCGGGCACGGTGATCTTGATCTTCTTCTGCGTGTTCGCTTTCAGGAACAGCAGGTCTTCGACTTCCACCGCATGCCGACGGCGGATCGGGCCGGTGATGCGCGGCACCGGGTTCGGGTGGCCCGAGCGGTCGAGCGCGCTGCCCGGGTTGTCGAGGTCCACGCCGTCGAGCGCGGTGGCGAAGCGGTTGCTGTAGCTCTCGCGCCGGATCTCGCCGTCGGTGATGATGTCCAGCCCCGCATCCTCCTGTGCGCGGATGGCGATCAGCGTGGCGTCTTCCCAGGCCTGCTGCAGGTAGGGCTCGGCGACGCGCCACAGCTCCTTGGCGCGCACGCGCGGCGGAAAGCGGCCAGCGAGTTTGGCGCGGTCGATCAGCCACTCGGGTTGCGGGAAGCTGCCGACGATGGTGGTGGGGAAGAGCATGGTGCCGATGTGTCAAGGTGGGCAGCCATTGCAGCCGCACGAGGCATGAGCGCGCATCGGGATCGGCCGGGGTGTGCCGCCGCACAGCGAAAAACTGTTCTTCGCCCGTGCGGCCGGCGACCGTGCTGCAATCGCGGTTGAGATGAGCGCTTCTTCCTTCGTCTACCAGGCCCACCCGGCGCGCGTGGTCTTCGGCGCCGGATCGCTGCAGCAACTGTCGGCCGAGGTCGATCGCCTGGGCGCCACGCGCGCGCTGGTGCTGTGCACACCCGGCCAGGCTGAAACCGTTGCACGCGTCGCCGCGCTGCTGGGCGACCGCGCCGCCGGCGTCTTCGCCAAGGCGGCGATGCATGTGCCGATCGAATCAGCGCGCGCAGCGCGCGACGAGGCGCGCCGCCTGGGCGCCGACTGCGCGGTGGCCATCGGTGGCGGCTCGACCACCGGCCTGGGCAAGGCCATCGCGCTCGAGAGCGGCCTGCCGATCATCGCCGTGCCCACCACTTACGCCGGCAGCGAGATGACGCCGATCTACGGCATCACCGAAGGTGGCCTGAAGACCACCGGGCGCGATGCGCGCGTGCTGCCGAAGTGCGTGATCTACGACCCCGAGCTGACGCTCGGGCTGCCGTTGGCGATCACCGTCAGCAGCGCCTTCAACGCCATCGCGCACGCCGCCGAGGGCCTGTACGCGGCCGACACGAACCCCGTCGTCTCGCTGATGGCCGAAGAAGGCATCCGCGCCAGCGCCGGTGCGCTGTTCCCACTGCTGAGCGGTGCGCGTGACCTGGCCGCACGAACCGACGCGCTGTACGGGGCCTGGCTGTGCGGCATGGTGCTCGGCGCGACCACGATGGGCTTGCACCACAAGCTGTGCCACACGCTGGGCGGCAGCTTCAACCTGCCGCATGCCGAGGTGCACACCGTCGTGCTGCCGCACGCGCTGGCCTACAACGCCGCGGCCACGCCCGACGCGTTGCACCGTATCGGCCGGGCGCTCGGTGTCGGCGCCGACGAGGTGCCGCAGGCGCTGCAAGCGCTGGCGCGGCGCTACGGCGCACCGACTTCCTTGGCCGCGCTCGGCATGCCCGCGAACGGTCTCGACCGGGCGACCGATTTGGCGGTGCAGAATCGGTACGCCAACCCGCGCCCGCTGGACCGCGCCGCCTTGCGCTCGCTGCTGCAGCGCGCTTTCGACGGCGCCCCGCCCCAAACCTGAATTGACGTGATCGACAAGATCGTCGCCACCTGCGAAGCCGCCGTCGCAGACGTGCACGACGGTGCGACGGTCATGATCGGCGGCTTCGGCACCGCAGGCCTGCCGAACGAACTCACCGACGCGCTGATCGCACACGGCGCGCGCGACCTCACGCTGGTCAACAACAACGCCGGCAACGGCGACACCGGCCTGGCCGCGCTCATCGCTGCCGGGCGCGTGCGCAAGATCATCTGCTCGTTTCCGCGCCAGGCCGACTCGCACCACTTCGACCGTGCGTATCGCGCCAGCCTCATCGAGCTCGAGCTGGTGCCGCAGGGCAACCTGGCCGAGCGCATCCGCGCGGCGGGCGCGGGCATCGGCGGTTTCTTCACGCCCACCGGCTATGGCACCCAATTGGCTGAGGGCAAGGAGGTGCGCGAACTCGACGGCCGCATGCAGGTCTTCGAGACGCCGCTGCACGCCGACTTTGCCTTCATCAAGGCCGAGCGCGGCGACCGCTGGGGCAACCTCACCTATCGCATGACGGCGCGCAACTTCGGCCCGGTGATGGCAATGGCCGCCAAGGTGACGATCGCCACCGTGCACGAGGTCGTGCCGCTGGGCGCGCTCGACCCCGAGGCCGTGATCACGCCCGGCATCTTCGTGCAGCGCGTGGTGCCCATCGCACGCAGCGCCACGCTCGCCGGCGGAGCCAAAGGATCATGACCAAGTGGACCCGCGATCAGATCGCAGCACGTGTGGCCGCCGATATCAGCGAAGGCATGGTCGTCAACCTGGGCATCGGTCTGCCGACACTGGTGGCCAACCACATTCCGCGCGAGCGTGAAGTGATCCTGCACAGCGAGAACGGCGTGCTCGGCATCGGGCCGGCGCCGCCGGCCGGGCAGGAGGACTACGACCTCACCAACGCCGGCAAGCAGCCGGTGACGGTGTTGCCGGGCGGCGCGTTCTTCCACCACGCCGACAGCTTCGCGATGATGCGTGGCGGCCACCTCGATGTCTGCGTGCTCGGCGCCTTCCAGGTCGCGGCCAACGGCGATCTCGCCAACTGGCACACCGGCCAGGCCGACGCGATTCCCGCCGTCGGCGGCGCGATGGATCTGGCCATCGGCGCCAGGAAGACCTGGGTGATGATGGAGCACACCACCAAGGCCGGCGAGTCGAAGATCGTGCCGCGCTGCACCTATCCGATCACTGGCCTGGGCTGCGTGAGCCGCATCTATACCGACCTCGCGGTGCTCGACCTCACGCCCAGCGGCGTGAGGGTCCGCGATATTGCCGAGGGCCTGAACTTCGACGGCTTGCAGGCCTTGACCGGCGTGCCGCTGCTGCGCTGAAACGACAACGCCCGCAAGATCGCGGGCGCTGGTTGTGGAAGCGCGGGTCGCTTATTCAGCCTTGTCGCCGCTGGCTTCCTCGGCCTTGGGCTCCGGGCGATCGACCAGTTCGACGAAGGCCATCGGCGCGTTATCGCCGACGCGGAAACCCATCTTCAGGATGCGCGTGTAGCCACCCGGGCGCGCCTTGTAGCGCGGGCCGAGTTCACCGAAAAGCTTTGCCACCACGTCGCGGTCGCGCGTGCGGTCGAAAGCCAAGCGTTTGTGGGCCAGCGTCGGCTCCTTGGCCAGCGTGATCAGCGGCTCGACAGCCATCCGCAGCTCTTTGGCCTTGGGTAGCGTGGTCTTGATCGCCTCGTGGGTGATCAGAGAATTGCACATGTTGCGCAGCATCGCCAAGCGATGGCTGCTCGTGCGGTTGAGTTTTCTTAGTCCGTGACGATGGCGCATATTGAGTTCCTTTGATGTGACCGGCAGCCGTGTCAGGCACTGCCGGTTTGCGCGCTGCTCGTGGGCAGCTTGTTATCGCTTGTCGAGGCCTTGCGGCGGCCAGTTCTCGAGCCGCGCGCCGAGCGTCAGCCCACGCGAGGCCAGCACTTCCTTGATCTCGTTCAGGCTCTTGCGGCCCAAGTTCGGCGTCTTCAGCAGCTCGGTCTCGGTGCGCTGGATCAGGTCGCCGATGTAGTAGATGTTCTCGGCCTTCAGACAGTTGGCCGAGCGCACGGTAAGCTCCAACTCGTCCACCGGGCGCAGCAGGATCGGATCGAACTGCGAGCTGCGCGTCTGCACCGGTTGGTCGAAGGCGGCGAGGTCGCTGCCTTCCAACTGCGCAAACACCGCGAGCTGCTCGACGAGGATCTTGGCCGAGGCGCGGATCGCTTCTTCGGGGCTGATCGCGCCGTTGGTCTCGATCTCCATCACCAGCTTGTCGAGGTCGGTGCGCTGTTCGACGCGCGCGTTCTCGACCGCGTAGCTGACGCGACGCACCGGCGCGAAGGACGCGTCGAGAACGATGCGGCCGATGCTCTTCGTCGGCTCGTCGCCAAAGCGGCGCTGGTTGCCCGGCACGTAGCCACGGCCCTTCTCGACCTTGATCTGCATGTCGAGCTTGCCGCCATGCGCCAGGTGCGCGATGACATGCGCCGGGTTGACGATCTCGACGTCGTGCGGCGTCTGGATGTCGGCGGCCGTGACCGGGCCCTCGCCTTCCTTGCGCAGCACCAGCGTGACTTCGTCGCGGTTGTGCAGACGGAAGACCACACCCTTCAGGTTCAACATGATGTGGACGACGTCTTCCTGCACGCCGTCGACGGTGGAGTACTCGTGCAGCACGCCGGCGATCGTCACTTCGGTCGGCGCATAGCCGACCATCGACGACAGCAGCACGCGGCGAAGCGCGTTGCCCAGCGTGTGGCCGTAGCCGCGCTCGAAGGGCTCGAGCGTGGCTTTGGCACGGTGGCCGCCGAGCGGCTCGACGTTGATGGACTTGGGCTTCAGAAGATTGGTTTGCATGTCTTGTCTTGTTCCTCTCAATACCCTCGGTTCGTTACACCGATAAGGCTGATGGACCATGCCGGGCTGCAATGAATGGCACAGCGCGCCCGGCAAGCGCTGTGCCTTCTACTTGGGGCTCGTTTACTACGAGTTAGCGCGAGTAAAGCTCGACGATCAGCGATTCGTTGATCTCGGCGCCGAACTCGTCGCGGTCAGGCGCCTTGCTGAACACGCCTTCGAGCTTGGCCGCATCGACCTTGACCCAGGCCGCAATGCCCACCGATTCGGCGAGCTTGACCGCATCGATCACGCGCAGTTGCTTCTTCGACTTCTCGCGCACGGCCACTGCGTCACCAACTTTCACCGAGTATGACGGGATGTTGACAACCTTGCCGTTGACAGTGATGCCCTGGTGCGAGACTAGCTGGCGCGCTTCGGCGCGCGTGCTCCCGAAGCCCATGCGATAGACGACGTTGTCGAGGCGGCACTCGAGCAGCAGCAGCAGCGTCGCGCCGGTGTTGCCCTTGCGGCGCTCGGCCTCGGCGAAGTAGCGGCGGAATTGGCGCTCCAGCACGCCATACATGCGCTTGACCTTCTGCTTTTCGCGCAGTTGGATGCCGTAGTCGCTGGTGCGCGAGCCGCTGGTGCGGCCATGCTGGCCGGGCTTGGATTCGAACTTCGACTTGTCGCTGATGGCGCGGCGTGCGCTCTTCAGGAACAGGTCAGTGCCTTCACGACGGGAGAGTTTGGCCTTGGGGCCGAGATAACGTGCCACTTGCTTGCTTCCTTCTGGTTCAACTGACGCAGCCGTTTTGCTGCGCGAGCCTGGCGAATGTTGTTATGAGCGCTCAGGCGGTGGGCTTTGTTCACAGACGGAAACACGGCATGCCTGCGGCAGCCGTGTCCGCGTGTTTGCTTAAATTCTTCGACGCTTCTGCGGACGGCAACCGTTGTGCGGTACCGGCGTCACGTCCGAAATCAGATTGATGCGAATGCCCAGCGAAGCCAAGGCACGCACGCTCGACTCACGGCCCGGGCCGGGGCCCTTGATGCGCACGTCGAGGTTCTTGATGCCCTGCTCTTGCGCAGCGCGGCCGGCGTTTTCGGCAGCAACCTGCGCCGCAAACGGCGTGCTCTTGCGCGAGCCCTTGAAGCCCTGGCCGCCCGAAGACGCCCACGACAGCGCGCCGCCCTGGCGGTCAGTGATCGTGATGATGGTGTTGTTGAACGACGCGTGCACGTGCGCGATGCCGTCGGAAACGTTCTTGCGAACCTTCTTGCTGACGCGGCGTGCGGCGGTATTCGGTTGTGCCTTGGTGGCCATGTGCGTTCCTTGAAACTTACTTCTTCAGCGAGGCGGCGGACTTGCGCGGGCCCTTGCGGGTGCGGGCATTGGTCTTGGTGCGCTGGCCGCGCACCGGCAGGCCGCGGCGATGGCGCAGGCCGCGGTAGCAGCCCAGGTCCATCAGGCGCTTGATGTTGATCGACATCTCGCGGCGCAGATCGCCCTCGATCGTGATGCGGCCGATCTCTTCGCGGATCTTCTCCAGATCACCGTCCGACAGATCCTTGATCTTCTTGTCGAAGGCGATGCCCGCCGCGGAGCAGATCTTCTGCGCCGTGGTGCGGCCGATGCCGTAGATGTGCGTGAGCCCGATCTCGGTGTGCTTGTGCGGCGGAATGTTGATACCGGCAATGCGTGCCATGTTGCTTCCTTGTCCTTAACCTTGACGCTGCTTGTGGCGCGGGTCGGTGCAGATCACGCGCACAACACGGTTGCGGCGGATGATCTTGCAGTTGCGGCACATTTTCTTGACTGAGGCGGCGACTTTCATTTCTTTCTCTCCTTACTTGGCGCGGAACACGATGCGTGCCCGCGTCAGGTCATACGGCGTCAACTCGACAGTGACCTTGTCCCCCGGCAGGATGCGGATGTAGTGCATGCGCATCTTTCCGGAGATGTGACCCAGAACGATGTGCCCGTTTTCCAGCTTCACGCGGAACGTGGCGTTGGGGAGGTTCTCTACGACCTCCCCTTGCATCTGGATGGCATCGTCCTTGGACATGTCGTCAGGTTTAGCTGGTCTTGAAATTGGCTTTCTTCAACAAGCTCTCGTACTGCTGGCTCATCACATAACTCTGCACCTGCGCCCAGAAGTCCATCGTCACGACGACGATGATCAACAACGAGGTGCCCCCAAAATAGAACGGCACGTTCCAGCGCAAGACCAAGAACTCGGGCAGCAGACAGACCGCGGTGATGTACACCGCGCCGGCCAGCGTCAGGCGGCCCAGGATGCGGTCGATGTGCTTGGCTGTCTGGTCGCCAGGGCGGATGCCGGGAATGAAGGCACCGCTCTTCTTCAGGTTGTCGGCCGTCTCTTTGCTGTTGAACACCAGCGCGGTGTAGAAAAAGCAGAAGAAGACGATCATCGCAGCGTAGAGCAGCACGTAGATCGGCTGGCCCGGAGACAGCGCACCGGCAATGTCCTTCAACCAGCGCACGCTCTCCCCGGTGGCGAACCAGCCGACGACTGTGGCCGGCAGCAGGATGATCGATGAGGCGAAGATCGGCGGGATGACGCCGCTCATGTTGAGCTTCAAAGGCAGGTGCGACGACTGGCCGCCATAGACCTTGTTGCCCACTTGGCGCTTGGCGTAGTTCACCAGGATCTTGCGCTGGCCCCGTTCGACGAAGACCACGAACCAGGTCACCGCGACGACCAGCACCGCAATGATGAGGAAGGCGATCGTGCTCATCGCGCCGGTGCGCACTAGTTCGAACAAGCCCGCGATCGCGCTCGGCAAGCCGGCAGCGATGCCGGCGAAGATCAGGATCGAGATGCCGTTGCCCAGGCCGCGCTCGGTGATCTGCTCGCCCAGCCACATCAGGAACATCGTGCCCGAGACCAGGCTCACCGTGGCGGTGAAGATGAAGCCGCTGCCTGGATTGATCACCAACCCCGGCGACTGCTGCAGCGCCGTGGCGATGCCGACGGACTGGAAGATCGCCAGCACCAGCGTGCCATAGCGCGTGTACTGCGTGATTTTGCGACGGCCGCTCTCTCCTTCTTTCTTCAGCGCCTCAAGCGACGGCACGACGTAGGTCATCAACTGCATGATGATCGACGCCGAGATGTACGGCATGATGCCCAGCGCCAGCACCGAGAAGCGCGAGAGCGCACCGCCGCTGAACATGTTGAACAGGTTCAGGATGCCGCCGCCCTGGCTCTTGAAGAGCTCGGCCATCTGGTTCGGATCAATCCCCGGCACCGGGATGTGCGTGCCGATGCGGTAAACCACGAG
>JANOEG010000665.1:0-1863 GCA_031413095.1 Burkholderiales bacterium
GCAAAGTCGTCATAGACCTTGACGCCGCCGGCTTCACCGATCAACTCCATCCGCCGCTTGGCGTTCTCGAACTTGCCGAGCGCGGCGGCTGCCGCTTCCGGTGCCACGCCGACATGCTCGGCGGCGCCGATCGCCGCAAGCGCATTCAACTGGTTGTGCTCGCCTTGCAGCGCCCACTCGACGCGGCCGATCTTCAAACTGCCGCGCAGCACGTCGAAAGCGTGCGGCTCGCCGCGCGCGCGCAAGGCGCCGGGCTCCTCGCGCAAGGCACCGAAGCGCACGACCTCGCTCCAGCAGCCGCGCGTCAGCACGCGCTGCAATGCTTCGTCGCGCGCGTTGACGACCAGGCGCCCTTTGCCCGGCACGGTGCGCACGAGGTGGTGGAACTGCGTCTCGATGGCGGCCAGGTCGGCAAAGATGTCGGCGTGGTCCATCTCGAGGTTGTTCAGGATCGCCGTGCGCGGCCGGTAGTGGACGAACTTGCTGCGTTTGTCGAAGAGCGCTGTGTCGTACTCGTCGGCTTCGATGACGAAGTATTTGCCCGCACCGAGGCGCGCCGAGATATCGAAGTTCATCGGCACGCCGCCGATCAGGAAACCCGGTTTCAGGCCGGCGGCTTCGAGGATCCAGGCCAGCATCGCACTCGTCGTCGTCTTGCCATGCGTGCCGGCAACAGCCAGCACGTGCTGGTGCTTGAGCACATGGTCATACAGCCACTGCGGCCCGCTCGTGTAGTCGGCGCCAGCGTCGAGGATCGCCTCCATCAGCGCGAAATCTTGCGAGCGCGCGCGCGTGACGACGTTGCCAATCACGAACACGTCGGGCTTCAAGGCCATCTGATCGGCGCCGAACCCATCGACCAACTCGATGCCGAGGGCACGCAGTTGATCGCTCATCGGCGGATAGACGTTGGCATCGCAGCCCGTGACCTTGTGGCCGGCCTCGCGAGCAATTGCCGCGATCCCGCCCATGAAGGTGCCGCAGATGCCGAGGATGTGAATGTGCATGGGCGCAAATTCTATGGCGCTGTTATCTTGCGCCGATGGGCTTTGCACCCGCTCACAACCCGTTCGCCTGGATTGGCACGCATGCCTTTGCCTATCCGCTGCTCGAAGTGCTGCACATCATCGGCATCGCGATGCTGCTCGGCAGCCTGCTGCTGATCGAGTTGCGGGTCTGGGGTTTTGGTGCTGCGTTGCCGATCGAGCCCTTGGCGCGGCTGGCACTGCCGCTGACGCTGGCCGGTTTTGCGTTGGCCGCAACCAGCGGTTCACTGATGTTCGTCAGCCAGCCGGGTGACCTGATCGCCAACCGCGCCTTTGTCATCAAGATGGGCTTGGTGATGCTGGCGGGCCTGAACGCCGCGTCGTTTCATGCGCGCGGCGGACTGCAGCGCAGCGACCAGTTGGCGCGCGTTCAGACCCTGTTGTCAGTCGGGATTTGGATGGCGGTTATCTTTTGTGGCCGCTGGATCGCTTACCGCTGAGGAATTCCACACATGGACCGCCGACTTTTGCTGACCGCCGCTGCTTGTCTGCCGCTGGGTGCACGCGCCCACCATGGCTGGAGCAGTTTTGACCTGGCACGGCCGATTTACCTCGAGGGCCGCGCGGTCAACGTGGCGTGGCGCAATCCGCATGTCGAGCTCGACCTGGATGTTGCGGCCGAACTCAAACTGCCAGCCGACCTGGCACAGCGCGTAGTGCCGGCGCAATCGGCCAGCGTCGATGGCGCCGGCATGCTCAAGGCGGCGCAACTGCCGACGCGCAAGGACAAGCGCTGGCACATTGAGCTCGCGCCGTTGTCACGCATGGAGGCTTGGAAGATGCCCGAGATCAAAAACGGCGATGCCGTGTCCATGCT
>JANOEG010000666.1:0-17240 GCA_031413095.1 Burkholderiales bacterium
CCTGGTTGATGAGCTTGTCATCGCCGACGGGGGTGTTGGGCGGAAAAAACTCGAAGCTGATCGGGATGCGGTTGCTCATGATTTCTGGGCCCAGACGAAATGTTCGCGGTTGCCGTCGCCACCGGCAACGGTGCTTTCGAAGTAGTCGCGCAGCACCAGCCCACGCTTGGTGCAGGCGGCCGTCATGCGCGCCTTGACGTGGCCGTGCGCCACCGGGTCGTTGACCAAGCCGTGCTTGCCGATATCGCCCGGCTGCAACTCGAACTGCGGCTTGGCCAGCAGCAGCAGGTCGCGTGCGGCCAGCGGCAGCAGCGCGTCGAGCACCAGCGTCAGCGAGATGAACGACAGGTCGGCCACCACCAGGTCGAAACTGGCGCGCGGCAGTTGCGCGGCCTCCAGGTGGCGCGCGTTGATGCCTTCGAGCGCTGTCACCCGCGGGTCGGCGCGCAGCTTGGCATGCAATTGGCCGTGGCCGACGTCGATGCCGACGGCCGACGCTGCGCCGCGCGCCAGCAAGACCTCGGTGAAGCCGCCCGTGCTCTGGCCGACGTCGAGGCAATGCCGGCCCGTGACGTCGATGGCGCAATGCGTCAGCGCCGCGTCGAGCTTCAAGCCGGCGCGCGACACCCAGCGCAGCTCGGCGTCGTCCGTGACCTCGATCTCACAGCCCTCGGGCAGGTCTTCGCCGGACTTCTTCGGCAAAGCCCAGCCCTTGGGTGCGAGCCAACGCACGGCACCATGCTCGATCAGCCGTTGCGCGGCCGATCGAGTGGGTGCCAGGCCGCGTTGGACGAGCAGTTGGTCCGCTCGCACAGCCGCCTCAATACCGGTACGTGTCGGGCTTGTACGGGCCCTGCTTCGGCACACCGATGTACGCCGCCTGTTCGTCGCTGAGCTCGGTCAGCATCGCGCCGACCTTCTTCAGGTGCAGGCGAGCGACCTTTTCATCGAGGTGCTTCGGCAGCACATAGACCTTGCCCACGTCGTACGAATCGCTGTGTGCAAAGAGTTCGATCTGCGCGATCGTCTGGTTGGCGAACGACGACGACATGACGAAGCTCGGGTGCCCCGTCGCGCAGCCCAGGTTCACCAGCCGCCCCTTGGCCAGCAGGATGATCTTCTTGCCGTCGGGGAAAACGACGTGGTCAACCTGCGGCTTGATCTCGTCCCACTGGCACTTCTCGAGCGACGCGACATCGATCTCGTTGTCGAAGTGGCCGATGTTGCAGACGATGGCCTCGTCCTTCATCGCTGCCATGTGCTCGTAGCGGATCACGTTCTTGTTGCCGGTGGCGGAGACGAAGATGTCGGCCTTGTCGGCGGCGTACTCCATCGTCACGACCTTGTAGCCTTCCATCGCCGCCTGCAGCGCGTTGATGGGGTCGATCTCGGTCACCCAGACCTGCGCCGACAGCGCACGCAGCGCCTGCGCCGAGCCCTTGCCGACGTCGCCATAACCGGCCACGCAGGCGACCTTGCCGGCGATCATCACGTCGGTGGCGCGCTTGATCGAATCGACCAGCGATTCGCGGCAGCCATAGAGGTTGTCGAACTTGCTCTTCGTCACCGAGTCGTTGACGTTGATGGCGCGGAACATCAGCGTGCCCTTGACGCTCATCTCCTTCAGGCGGTGCACGCCGGTCGTCGTTTCTTCGGTCACACCGATGATCTCGGCGCTCTTGCGCGAGTACCAGGTCGCATCCACCGCCAGCTTGGCGCGGATCGCGGCGTAGAGGCAGGCTTCTTCTTCGCTCGTCGGCTTGTCGAGCAGCGTGGCGTCCTTTTCAGCAAGCTTGCCCAGGTGCATCAACAGCGTGGCGTCACCGCCGTCGTCGAGGATCATGTTCGGGCCTTCGCCCTCCGAGCCTTTGGCGCCGAACTCGAAGATGCGGTGCGTGTAGTCCCAGTAGTCGGTGAGCGTCTCGCCTTTGTAGGCGAAGACCGGCGTGCCTTTCACGGCCAGCGCGGCGGCAGCATGGTCTTGCGTCGAGAAAATGTTGCACGAGGCCCATCGCACCTGCGCGCCGAGTGCTTGCAGCGTTTCGACGAGCACGGCGGTCTGGATGGTCATGTGCAGGCTGCCGGTGATGCGAGCGCCTTTGAGCGGCTGCGTCTTGGCGAACTCCTGGCGGATCGCCATCAGACCGGGCATCTCGGTCTCGGCGATCTTGATTTCCTTGCGGCCCCAGTCGGCGAGCGCGAGGTCGGCGACATGGTGGTCCGGTGCGGACTGGGAAGAGGGTTTCAGAACGGCGTTCATTTCGGGCTCCAAACGGTTGTGCCCTGAACGACAGCGACGCGGCAGCTCTGCTGAGACTCACCCACGACGGTCGTGCAGGTGAGCGCGGTTGCAAATGAAGTATCCCGAGCCTGGCTCCAAGAACGGGAGTTGCAACGCTCCTCGGGACACGCGCATTCTAGCCAAGGACGCCGAGCGCTGCCCGTTTCAGCATGTGCAAGACTGCCAGCATGAGACCGCGACCCTGGGCCGAGGCCACGTTGCCGGGCGATGTGGCCGGCGTCTTCACCGACATCGACGATACGCTGACGAGGGACGGCGCGATCGAACCGGCCGCACTCGCGGCGCTGCACTCGCTGCACGCAGCCGGCGTGCCGGTGGTCGCCATCACGGGGCGGCCATTGGGCTGGAGCGAAGCGTTCGCGCGCGAGTGGCCGCTGGCAGCGATCGTGCCGGAAAACGGCGCGGTGGCCTTGATCCGAGTCGGCGACTCGGTTGTCACCGAATACGCACAAGACGTGGGCACCCGCGCGAGCAATGCCGAGCGCTTGCGCGCCGTCGCGGCGCGCGTGCTGCACGAGGTGCCCGGCGCCACGCTGGCGCGCGACAGCGCCGGCCGCGTCACCGACATCGCGGTCGATCACAGCGAGTTTGCGCACCTTGACGCTGCAACCGTCGAGCGTATCGCCGCACTGATGCGCAAAGAAGGCATGACCGCCACCGTCAGCTCGATCCACATCAACGGCTGGTTCGGCGATCACGACAAGCTCAGCGGCGCGCGTTGGATGGTCCAGCGCTTGTTTAGCTGCGAGCTGGACGCCGCGCGCTGGGTCTACGTCGGCGACTCGACCAACGACCAGGCGATGTTCGGCCATTTCGCGTTGTCGGTTGGGGTCGCCAACCTGCGTGCGTACGCAGCGCAGCTCACGACGTGGCCGGCCTTCATCACCGACGGCGAGCGCGGCCAGGGTTTTGCAGAAGTCGCGGCGCGTGTCATCTCGAACAAAACATGAGACGACGTGGGCTGCTGCCCATCGTCTCTGCGGCAGCCGACCTCGTGCGGCGGCGCTTTATGCTCGATCACCGGCTTTGCCGCGCTGTCACTGCGCTGGTCTTGGCGCGGCGCGGCGTCGGCGCTGGCTTAACTGCTGCTTCACGCAACAGCACCAACAAGCGCTGCGCCGCCGCGCTGAGCGGCCGGTCGCAGCGCACGATGCTGCCGTAGGGCTCCATCTGTTGCGTCAGGCGCAGCGGCAACACCGCGAGCAGGCCGTGCCTGCCGTGGCGTGCTGCAACCGACGCGGGGATCACGGCCACCATGTCGGTCTCGGCGATCAGGTCGAGCGTGGTCAGGATCGAGCCGGTTTCCACCGGCTGCGGCGGGCTGTCGATGCGCTGATGGCGGAACTCCTGTTCGAGCAACTCGCGCATCGGGCTGCCACGCGGCTGCAGGACCCACGGCTCGCTGGCCAGGTCGGCCAGCGTCAGGCGGCGCGATCGCGCGCGTGGGTGCTGCGGCCGCACCACCACCGCCAGCGCTTCGGCGTCGAGGTCGTCGCACTGGTAGCCAGAGCGGGGATAGCCCTCGACCAGGCGGCCGATGACGACGTCGAGCTCGCCTCGGTCCAGGCGCTCGAGCAGACGGTCGCTGGTGTCGTTGACGATCGCCAGCGCCAGTTGCGGCTGCTCGGCCTTCAGGCGCGCCACCGCGCGCGTCAGCAACACGGGCGACGAGGCCATGATGTGGCCGACGGCCAGGCGCCCACCGCCGCCTTCTCGCAGCGCCTGCAGGTCGCGCGACAGCGCGGCGATCGATCCGCGTAAACCATGAAAGTGCGCCACCACCGCGCGCCCCGCGGCAGTCAGTTTCAAGCCGCGGCCCTGGCGTTCGAACAGCGCAATCGCCAGCGCACTTTCCAGTGCGTGGAGCATCTTGGTGGCTGCCGGTTGCGTCATGCCCAGGCGTGCCGCTGCCGCGCGCAGCGTGCCGGTGGCTTGCACCTCAAGCAACAGCGCCACTTGCCGAAGGCGGAGGCGGTTGAGCAGTTGCGGCACGGCATGGGCATCTGTCATCGATCACCCTGGGTTATCAATTCATCAAGTGATTTCAGTTTACCGGCATCAGTCCAGCGCCTAGAGTCAAAGCACTTTCAGATCGACAACAGGATTCACCCATGCAACGACGCGCCACCACCTTCGCCCTGACTGCCGCCCTCGCCGTGATGACGCTCGGCGCCCCCGCGGCGCTGGCCCAGGCTTGGCCGACGCAGACAGTGCGCATCCTCGTTGGCTCGTCGCCCGGCGGCGGCACGGACGCCATGGCGCGCGCGGTGGCCGACAAGCTCGGGCCGGCGCTCAAGGGCACGGTGATCGTCGAGAACCGGCCGGGCGCATCGAACACGCTGGCCGCCGACGTGACGGCCAAGTCCACCGATGGCCACACCATGGTGATGGGAGTGTCCACGGCGCACGCCATCGCGCCGCATTTGCTCAAGCTGGCCTACAACAGCGATCGCGACCTGGTGCCGGTGGCCTTTGTCGGCGCGGTGCCCAACGTGCTGGTGGTCAACAACGACCTCGGCGTCAACAGCGTGGCCGAGCTGGTGGCGCTGGCCAAGAAAAACCCCGGCAAGCTCAACTACGCGTCGAGCGGCAGCGGCAGCACGCAGCACATCGCCGCCGAGCTGTTCAAGGAATCGACCGGCGTGTTTGTGACGCACATCCCGTACCGCGGCAGCTCGCCGGCGCTGATCGACCTGATGGGCGGCCAGGTGCAGATGAGCTTCGACACGCTGGCCTCTGTGGCGAGCCACATCAAGAGCGGCAAGGTCAAGGCGCTCGCAGTCGCTGCGGCCAAGCGCAACCCGCAGTTGCCCGACGTGCCGACGCTGGCCGAGGCCGGCGTCAAGGGCGTCGAGATGAGCGCCTGGTACGGAGTGTATATGCCGGCGTCCACGCCGAAGCCGGTGCAGCAACGTGTGCACGAGGAAGTCAACAAGCTGCTGCCGCTGCCCGACACACGCACGCGGCTGGCCGCCATCGGCTCCGACATCGCGCCGCTGTCGCAGGCCGAGTTCGCGGCCTTCCACGATGCCGAGAACAAGCGCTACGCGGAAGTGATCAAGAAGCGCGGCATCAAGTTGGACTGAGCATGGACACGCGCAAACCCGTGGTGGCGCTGACGCTCGGCGATCCGGCCGGCATCGGCGCTGAGTTGATAGCGCGGCTGTTGGCGCAGCCCGAGACGACGCAGCAGGCCAACGTGGTGCTGGTCGGCGATGCTTGGTTGTGGCGGGACGGACAGGCAATTGCCGGCACGTCGCATGAGCTGGCGCCGGTGCAGTCGCTGGCCGAAGTGCGAAGCCGTGCCGACACGTCGCGCTCTGCGTTCCTCGCCGTCGAGACGGTGCAGCGCGACGCGGTGCACCGCGGCCAAGCCGAAGCGGCCGGCGGCGCCTCGGTGCTGGCGGTGCTGAACCGCTGCATGGATGCGGCGAAGGTGGGCGAGGTTGATGCGATCACCTTCGCTCCGCTCAACAAGTTCGCGATGAAGCTGGGCGGCCTGAAGCACGAGGACGAGCTGCACCACTTCGCGCAGCACCTCGGCGTCAGCGGCTACTTCTGCGAGTTCAACACGCTGCGTGGGCTCTGGACCTCGCGCATCTCGTCGCATGTGCCTTTGAAGGACGTGCCGAAGTACATCGAGCGCCAGCGCATCATCGATGCGACGACGCTGATCTACCGCTCGCTGCAGGCCAACGGCATTGCGAACCCGCGCGTCGCGGTGGCGGGCTTCAACCCGCACAACGGCGACGGCGGCACCTGCGGGCGCGAGGAGATCGACGTCATTGCGCCGGCAGTCGCAGCGATCAACGCGCTCGGCATGCCCGTCGTCGGCCCATTCCCTGCCGACACGATCTTCCTGCGCGCACGTGATGGCGAGCTGGACGCGATCGTCACGATGTACCACGACCAGGGCCAGATTGCGATCAAGCTGATGGGCTTCTCGCAGGGCGTCACGGTGCAGGGCGGCCTGCCGATTCCGATCACGACACCAGCGCACGGCACGGCCTACGACATCGCGGGGCAGGGCAAAGCCAATGTCGATGCCACGGCCAACGCCTTCGCCATCGCGGCCCGAATGGGTCGCGCGCGCCTTCAATGAACAGGAGCCCCACATGAAGATCACCAACGTCCGTGCCCGCGTCTTTGAATGGAAGGGCAAGACCGTGCCGCCGCAGGGCAACTTTTGCTCGAACGCGATGGATCTGCTTTACAGCAGGCAGGAGACCATGAGCACGTTTCGCTTCCACGGCTGGGCTGTCGTCGAGATCGAGGCCGACAACGGCATGGTCGGCTACGGCAACGTGGCGCTTGCGCCGCGCATCAGCAAGGAAATCATCGACCAGTACCTGGCGCCGCTGATCATCGGCCAGGACCCTTGGGACTACGAGTACCTGAGTCAGCGCATGATCCGCGCCACCCATGCCTGGGGCCGCAAGGGAGTGGGCATGGCGGCCATCTCGGCGGTGGACATCGGCCTGTGGGACCTGCTCGGCAAGAGCGTGGACAAGCCGGTCTTCAAGCTGCTCGGCGGGCGCACGAAGGAAAAGATTCCCTGCTACTACAGCAAGCTCTACCGCACCGACCTGAAGGAGATGCAGAAGGAGGCCGAGACGTACCTGAAGCAGGGCTTCACGATGTTCAAGTCGCGCTTCGGCTACGGCCCGGCGCACGGCACCAAGGGCGTGTCGGAGAACCTGAAAGCCGTCGAGGCGCTGCGTGAAGTCATCGGCTACGACAACGACCTGATGCTCGAGTGCTACATGGGCTGGACCGTCGAATACGCCAAGCGCATGCTGCCCAAGCTGGCCAAGTTCCAGCCGCGCTGGCTCGAAGAGCCGGTGATCGCCGACGACATCGACGGCTATGCCGAGCTGAACGCGATGAACATCGTGCCGATCTCCGGCGGTGAGCACGAGTTCGGCCTCTACGGCTTCAAGCAATTGCTGGAGCGCAAGGCGGTCAGTGTGGTGCAGTACGACACCAACCGCGTTGGCGGCATCACGGTGGCGCACAAGATCAACGCGCTGTGCGAGAGCTACTCGGTGCCCGTGGTGCCGCACGCCGGCCAGATGCACAACTACCATCTGACGATGAGCACGCTGGCCTCGCCGATGAGCGAGTACTTCCCGATGTTCGACGTCGAGGTGGGCAACGAGCTTTTCTACTACATCTTCGACGGCGAGCCGGTGGCCGAGAACGGCTTCCTGCAGCTCGACGACAACAAGCCGGGCCTCGGCCTGACGCTGAAGACCGAGTTCCTCGACCAGTTCGACATCATCGAATAGACAACGACACCCAGGAGACTGACATGAAGCCCACGATCAATCGCCGAATCCTGCTCGCCGCCGGCGCCAGCCTGGCCTGCGCCCGACCCGCCTTCGCGCAGTCGCCGCTGAAATTCAAGATGGCCCACTCGGGCGCCGAAGCCGAGACGCAGCACCTGGCGGCGCTCGAATTCGCGCGTCTGGCCAAGGAGCGCAGCAATGGCCAGATCGAGATCCAGGTCTATGCCGGCAGCCTGCTCGGCAACGACAACGCTGCCATCGCCGGCCTGCGCGGCGGCACGATCGACTTCTGCACGTCGGGCACGCCGTACTTCACCGGCATCGTGCAGCGCATGAACGTGCTCGATCTGCCCTACATGTTCACGAGCACGGCGCATGCCTACAAGGTGCTCGACGGCGCCGTCGGCCGCGGCCTGCTCGACGAACTGGAGCCGCACAACATGAAGGGCCTGGCGTACCTGGAAGTGGGCTTTCGCAGCCTCACCAACTCGCGCCGCGCCGTCAAGACGCCGGACGACATCAAGGGCCTGAAGCTGCGAACCACGCCGAACCAGGCGCACCTGAAGGCGTTCCAGCTCTTCGGCGCCAACCCGACGCCGATGCCGATCGTCGAGGTATACGGCGCGCTGGAGAGCAAGGCCATCGACGGCCAGGAGAACCCGGTCACGATCGTGCGCAATGCCAAGTTCTACGAGGTGCAGAAATACATGACGCTGACGCGCCATGCCTACACCGGCATGCCGCTGGTGATGAACCTGGCCAAGTTCAAAGCGCTGACGCCGCCGCAGCAGCAGGCGCTGATCGAAGCCGGGCGCAGCGCCGGCGCCTACCAGCGCGCGCTCAACGCCAAGAGCGAAACCGCCGACATAGCCTTCCTGCGCGCCAACGGCATGCAGGTCGAAGACAACATTGACGCCGCGCCGTTCCGCAAGGTTGTGGCCGACCCCGTCCGGCAAATGTTCGCCGAGAAGCACGGCATGCAATTGGTGGAGGCCGTGCTCAAGGAGGCGTGACATGAGGGTGGTCGATGCGCACCACCACCTGTGGGATCTTGCCCTCGGCCACTACCCGTGGCTGCAAGAGGCTTACGACGCCGAGCGATTCCATCTCGGCGAGCACCGCGCGCTGTGCCGCGACTTTCTGCCCGAACACTATCTGGCGGTGAGCGAGGGCTGCGAGGTCGTGGCGACGGTGCATGTCGAGGCCGAGCGCGACCGCGCCGAGCAGGTGGCCGAAACCGCATGGCTGCACGAGGTGCACGCGCGCCACGGCTTCCCGAACGCGGTTGTGGCGCACGAGTGGTTCGACCGGCCCGACACAGAGCAGCGCCTCGCCGAGCAGGCGGGGTGGCCGCTGGTGCGCGGCATCCGCAGCAAGCCGGTCACGTCGCGCGCGCCCGCCGAGAGCGCGCGCGGACAGCCCGGCACGATGCAGGACGAGGCCTGGCTGCGCGGACTGTCGCTGCTGCCGCAGCACGGCCTGAGTTGGGACTTGCGCGTCCCTGCCTGGCACCTGGCCGAAGCGGCCGAAGTGGCGGCGATGTTTCCCACGCTGGCGATCGTGCTCGAGCACCACGGCTTCGCGTGGGACCGCAGCGACGAAGGCCTGACGCTGTGGCGCCGCGGCCTGCACTCGCTGGCGCAGCAGCCCAACGTGCACGTCAAGCTGTCGGAGTTCGGCCTGCGCGACAGCGTGTGGAACGCTGGCGACAACATCGCCTTGATGCGCGAGGTGCTGGCCATCTTCGGCTGGCAGCGCTGCATGTTCGGCAGCAACTTTCCAGTCGCCGGTCTGCGCATCGGCTTTGCTGAACAGATCGACGCCGTGATTCAGGCCGTGGCCGATCTGCCGCCGCGCGCGCAGTGCGCGGTGATGGCCGACAACGCGCTGGCCTTCTATCGCATCGACTCGACTCCAGGAGATTCAACATGACGACACGTGCCCGCTACCGCGGCGTCTTCCCCGTGGTGCCGACCCCCTTCACAGAATCCGGCGAGTTGGACCTCGCCAGCCAGAAGCGCTGCATCGATTTCATGATCGACGCGGGCAGCACCGGCCTGTGCATCCTGGCCAACTTCTCCGAGCAGTTCGTGCTCTCCGACGACGACCGCGAGGTCTTGACGAAGGCGATCCTCGAACACGTTGCGGGCCGTGTGCCAGTGATCGTGACGACGACGCACTTCGGCACGCAGGTTTGTGCCGCACGCTGCAAACACGCGCAGGACCTCGGCGCATCGATGGTGATGGTGATGCCGCCGTACCACGGCGCGACGATCCGCGTCGGTGAGGCGGCGATCCACGAGTTCTATGCGCGGCTGTCGGACGCGATCCGCATCCCGATCATGGTCCAGGACGCGCCTGTGGCCGGCACGCCGCTGTCGGCGGCGTTCCTCGCCCGCATGGCCAAGGAGATCGAGCACGTCGCCTACTTCAAGATCGAGACGGCCGGCGCTGCGAGCAAGCTGCGCGAGCTGATCGCTCTCGGCGGCGAGGCGATCGAAGGCCCGTGGGACGGCGAAGAAGCGATCACGCTGCTGCCCGACCTCGACGCCGGAGCGACCGGCTCGATGACCGGCGGCGGCTACCCCGACGGCATCCGCCGCATCGTCGATGCCTACGCTGCGGGCCGGCGCGACGAGGCCATCGCCGAGTACACGCGCTGGCTGCCGCTGATCAACTGCGAGAACCGCCAGGGCGGCATCCTGACCGCCAAGGCGCTGATGAAGGAAGGCGGCGTCATCGCGTGCGAGGCGCCGCGCCATCCGTTCCCGGCGATGAACCCTGCGGTGCGCGCGGGGCTGCTGGAGACGGCGCGCTGTCTCGATCCGCTGGTGTTGCGCTGGGCGAAATAGGTAGCGTGGTGCGGCCGCGGCATCAGACCCCGAGCGCGTCCAGGTCGGCACCGACGCGCTGCAGCCAGACCTTCAGCCGCTGACGTTCGAGCAAGCCCAGCTTGCCCGGTTGCACCGCGGCCCAGAAGCTGGTGTCTTGGGCGTCGATCTTCTGCAGCGTGGCGTCGGGCAGCTTGCGCAGGCGCAGCGTGCGCGCGCCTTGCGTCGCGCGGGCGCTGTCGAGCACGCCGGAGGCGTCGAGCTGGTCGAAACGATCGCCGCGCACTTCGTTCAACACCACCACCAGCGGCAGTGCGGCGCCGGGGCCGTCGAGCCAGCGCTCGAGCAGGTCCACCGAATCGCGTCCGGCGTCCATCACGTGCCAGTAGCGCAGGCCCACGTCCAGCTCGGCTGCCATCTCCGCAATGGCAGCGTCGTCGAGCCACTTCACCAGGGCGTCCTGCGTCTGCGCCGCCAGATCGACCAGCACGCGCCGTTCGGGCTTGGCCGCGGCGGCTTCGATGACACGGTCGAGACTGTCGTGCGCGTCCAACGGCATCGGCGCCGCGTAGTCGGCATAGAAGCGCAGCAGCGCGCCGTGGGAGCGGTCGGTATCGAAGCCGACGAAGGGCAGGCCGCGGTCGATGAAGTGCTGTGCCAGCACGCGCGCCAGCAGCGATTTGCCGACACCGCCTTTCTCACCGCCGATGAAATGGATGTGGCTCATCAGTGAAGCTTCTGTGTGCGCAAAAACATGGGGAGCGGCGCAAGCGCCGAGCGTCGGCTCATGGTAACCGCGCAGCCTTCGCACGCCGGGCGAGCGTGCAGAATCCGATCGAGTTCGAAGGGCTGAACACCAGCGATGAGAGGAGCGGCGATGCCTGACCCGAAGCTGATCCTCGACCACGTCTACGACCACGAGGCCCGGCAACCCGAACGCGTGTTCCTGACGCAGCCGATCGGCGGCGGCGAAGTTGTCGAGTACACCTGGGGCCGCACCGTCGGTGAGGCGCGGCGCATGGCGGCGCACCTGCAGCGCCTGGGCATCGCGCCCGGCGCGCGCATCGCGATGATCACCAAGAACTGCGCGCATTTCCTGATCGCCGAGCTGGCGATCTGGATGGCCGGTGGCAACACGGTGGCGATCTTCCCGACCGAGACTGCCGAGCACCTGCGCTACGTGCTCGAGCACAGCGAAGCCAGCCTGCTCTTCGTCGGCAAACTCGACCACTGGCAACAGCAGGCCGCGGGCGTGCCGGCGGGCCTGCCCTGCATCGCGCTGCCGCTCGCGCCCGCCACTGCCTTCGAGTGTTGGGACGACATCGTTGCCCGCACCGCGCCGCTGTCCGGGCGGCCGCAACGCGGCGCCGACAACCTGGCGATGATCTGCTACACGTCGGGATCGACCGGCCAGCCCAAGGGCGTGATGCACAACTTCGGCGGCATCACGCGCACCATCGAATGCATGCGCGCCGACCCGGAGCGCCAGCTGCCCGACGGTGTGCCCTGGCGCGCGATCTCCTACCTGCCGCTGTCGCACATCTACGAGCGCGCGGTGGTGGCGTGCCGCTGTCTGCAGGCGGGCGATGGGCAGATCTTCTTCAGCGAGTCGCAGGGGACCTTCCTCGAAGATGTGAAACGCGCGCGGCCGACGGTCTTTGTCTCGGTGCCGCGCCTGTGGCTCAAGTTCCAGCAGGGCGTGCTGCAGACGATGCCCGCGGAAAAGCTCGAAGCGCTGCTGGCCGACCCTTCCACGTCAGCAGCGGTCGGGCGCAAGGTGCTCGCCAGCCTCGGTCTCGGCGAGGTGTGCCGCGCGTCGAGCGGCGCCGCGCCGATCCCGCCCTCGCTGCTGGCCTGGTACCGGCGCCTGGGCTTGCCGCTGATCGAGGGCTACGGTATGACCGAAGACTTCGCCTACTCGCACCGCACGACCAACGACTTCACGCCGAGCGGTCATGTCGGCGTCGCCTCGCCCGGTGTGCAGGTGCGCATCGCCAACGACGGCGAGGTGCTCATCAAGTCGCCGGGGCAGATGGTCGGCTACTACCAGCGGCCCGACCTGAACGCTCAGGCCTTCACCGACGACGGCTACTTCCGCACTGGTGACATGGGCGAGCTCGCCGCCGACGGCCAGTTGAAGCTCACCGGCCGCGTGAAGGAGCTGTTCAAGACGGCCAAGGGCAAGTACGTGGCGCCGGCGCCGATCGAGGGCCTGCTCAATGCGCACCCGATGGTCGAGCAGGCCATCGTCTCGGGCGTCGGCCAGCCGCAGCCCTACGCGCTGGTGGTGCCGGCCGAGTCCTTGCGCGCCAGGCTCGACGATGCGGCCGTGCGCGAACGAGTCGCTGCAGCGATGGACCAGTTGCTGCGCCAGGTCAACGAGAGCCTGCCTGCGCACGAGCGCCTGCTGCGCCTGGTGATCAGCCGTGAGCCGTGGACGGTCGACAACGGCTGTCTGACGCCGACGATGAAGATCAAGCGCAGCCGCATCGAGGCCACGTTGGCAGCGAAGGTCGACGACTGGTACGCCACGGCAGGCCCGGTGGTCTGGGCCTGAGGCGCGGCAACGCGTGGGCCGTCAGCGCGGCTGTAGAAAAGTCTCGAGCCGGCCAAGTTCGTCGGCCAGCGCGCGCTTGAACGCCGCATCGCGCGGCGGCTTGCCGCTCGCATAGCCGAGCTGTGCATCGAGTGCACCGTCGCGCCAGGCCACGTTGCCCCAGCCGATGACCGCATCGCGCCACAGCAGTGGCAGCGCGTAGTAGCCGCGTACGCGTTTTGGTGCCGGCGTGTAGGCCTCGAAGCGGTAGGCCCAGCCCCACAACAACTCGAAGCGTGGCCGGTCCCACACGATCGGGTCGAACGGTGCGAGCAGGCGCACGGTGTCGTCGGGCTGATGGCGCTTGGACAGCGGGCTCTCGCCGGCGGGCCAGAACCACGTCACGCCATCGACGACGGCGCGCGGCAAGCGCTGCTTCGCTCGCGCCAGCGCCGCCCTGCGCGCATCGCGCCACTGCGGCGTGGCGGAGGCCAGGTGCATCACCAACCCGCTGAACGACGTGGCTGGCAGAGGCGCGTATTTGGCGACGATCACATCGACCAGCGCGTCCATCGCTGCACCCACATCGGGTGCGGCCTCGTGCGCGTCACGCGCCGCATAGCAACGCGTGCCGCCCTCGCGCCGCGCCACGCGCAGCAGGCCGCGGTAGTGCATGCCGTCGAGCAGTTGCGTGCTCGCGTTCGACGAGCCGCCGAACCAGTTGCGCGACTTGCCATGTTGAAACTGTTCATCGACCTCGCGCGGATGCACCACGCCGCGCTCGCGCACGAAGGCGAGCACCTCGTGCGCCTGGCTCCAGCGCGACTTCGGCCACACCGTGCGCGCCGTGCGCGGGTGCATCAGCCGGTGCAGATCACGTGACACGAAGCCGTAGTTGACGAAGAAGTCTTCCTCGATCGCCAGCCGCGAGTAACGTGCTTCGAGGTCACCCGCACGGTAGTCGCGTACACGATGGCGCAGCGTCAGATCCTGCGCGCGCGCCGGGGCGCGGATCGGGTCGGCCTGCACGAAGCCGAGCTTGTTGATCGCCTTGGGCAGCGTGGTCGGCGTGAACAGCGTGCGCGCCACGGCGTGGCGGCGCAGGGCGTCGAGGGTGAGGCTTGGCATGGGTGCCAAGCGTACCCCGCGAAGGCCGTCAATGCGGCAGCAGCGCGGCGACCGCGAGGCACAGCGTTGCGATGGCGATGCCGGTGTTCGGAATCCAGAACCAGCAGCGCCAGCCGATCGTGCCGTAGAGCGCGGCAACGCCTGCCGGCAGCAGCGCCAGCCCTGCCGGGGCTGACGCGGGCCACAAGCTCCACACCGCCGCTGCAGCTCCGAAGACGATCGCGCCCAGGCTGTGGCTCAGGTTGAAGCCGACCCAGGCTTGCCACATCGTGATCGGGCTGCCGCGCGCCAGGCGCACGCCGGTGCCGCGCATGGCGGCCATGACTTCGGCATCGGCCGGCACCAGGCGGCGTGGATGACGGATGTCGGCCAGCGTGTACGCTCCGTGCAGCACACCCAGCAACATGAAGATCGCGCCGCCAAGCGCGTAGAGCAGGGTGCTCACGCGCGATTCATCACAGCTGTTTCAGCCGCGAGCCAATGCTGCACCGCTTCAGGCAAACGCTCCGGCGTGAACGCATGCCCCATCTGCGCATACGACTGCGCGTTGGGCACCAGCCCGCCCTTGGCCACCGCGGCGCCTTTCATGTAGCCGGCCGCGCACAGCGTGCCGTCTTCGCGTGCGAACTCGAACCGCATGTAGTTCCAGGCGGTGTCGGCGCCGGCGAGCGTGAAGGACAGGCGGTAGCGTTGCCAGGGCTTCAATCCCTTGCGGTAGGTGATGACCGCTCCGCCCGACATCGGCCGCCAGCCAGCGCGGAACATCACGCGCGCGAAACCGCTGCGCACGAAGTACTCGACCAGCATCAGGTCGATGATCGTCAGGTAGCGGCCGTTGTTCATGTGGCCGTTGATGTCGAGGTCGCCCGGCCAGACGCGCAGCGTGCGTTCGATGGTGTCGCCCGGGGCGATGCGTGGCAGGCGGCGGCTGCGCAGCAGGGCCCACAGCAGGCGAAGATAGAGGTTCATGGTCGATCTACAATTGGTTCGATTGCGAACAATATAGTTCAAAAGCGAACGAAAGGCAAGTGCATGGCCCAGCCGCCGTCCCGCCGCGCCAGTGATGACAGCGCCACCCGCTCGTGGCTGTCCGTCGTGCGCGCCTACAACCTATGTGATGCGCTGATGGCGCGCCGCCTTGGCGCCCTCGGCGTGCGCACCGCGGAGCACGAGATCCTGGCCAACCTGCGGCGCGAGCCGGGCTTGAGCCAGCAGGCTCTGGCCGCGCGCTGCTTCACCGCCAAGAGCCACATCAGCGGCCTGTTGTCGGACCTAGAGGCACGCGGCTGGGTGCGCCGCGAACCCGACCCGGCCGACGCGCGCGCCAAGCGCCTGTTCCTCGCCGCGGCCGGCGCGCGCATGGCCGAGCGCACGGCGCAGGTGCAGGCCGACGTGGTGGCGCTGATGTCCGGCGCCACCACCGCGGCGTCAATGGCGCAGGTGCAGGTCGCGATGACCGCGGTCAGCGAGCAGCTGCAGGCGGCGTTGGATTCAGGCGACTGAGCTGCCGGTCATGCCAGCGCGACAGCAGCGCGAGCGCCGCGATAGCACCGACCCCCGCGAGCGCCATGTCCTTCTGCGTGTCCCACGGGTCGCCCTGCGTGCCGAGGAATTCTTCGGCGCCTTGGCCGAGCGCCACGGCGGCGCCCCATTCGATCAACTCGTAGAGCGCGCTGACGCCCAGGCAGGCGAGCACGATCACCACCGCCAGCCACGCGCCGCGCTGCAGGCCGGTGTGCCGCAACAACAACTCGCGCGCCGCGATCGCCGGGATGAAGCCCTGCGCGAAGTGGCCGATGCCGTCGTACGGGTTGCGCGCCAGGCCGAAGGCGCTCTGCATCCAGTCGCCGAGTGGCACGCGGGCGTAGGTGTAGTGGCCGCCGAGGATCAACACCGCGGCGTGGACGAAGATCAGCGCGTAGAGCAGCGGCGTCAGCGGGAAGCGCTGGTGCGTGAACCAGAGGATGACGAGCACGATCACCACCGGCGCCACTTCCATCGCCCAGGTCGGCAGGTCGTGCGGCTTGTAGGCGGACAGCGCGAGCAACGCGATCAGGGCGGCGCTGTAGAGGACGAGGCTGCGATTTGTCATGGCGAGATCATCGCACCGCCGCTGCGCGCTGCTGAGTGGCGGCCCGGCCACTGGCCGTGTTGAAATCCGCCGCGATGCAAGCCAAAGACTTCGTGCGCAAGTGGGGCCCTGGTGGCTCGGCCTACGAACTGACGGAACGCGCCGGCGCGCAAGCCCACTTCATCGACCTGTGCCGCCTGCTCGCCGTGGCCGAGCCCGACGACCCCGAGCGCTACTGCTTCGAGCGCGGCGTCACCAAGACCGGCAGCGCCGCCGGCCGCACCGACGGCTTCGCCGATGTCTGGCTCAAGGGCCACTTCGCCTGGGAGTACAAGGCGCCGGGCAAGAGCCTCGAGGGCGCGCTGCGGCAGTTGATGATGTACGCGCTGCCGCTGGAGAGCCCGCCGCTGCTCGTGGTCAGCGACCGGCTGAAGCTCGAAGTGCACACGCATTTCACCGGCACGCCGAGCGAGCGCCACGTCTTCGCGCTCGAAGACATCACGCGGCCCGACGTGCAGCAGCGGCTGCGCACGCTGTGGACCGAGCCCGAAGCCTGGCGGCCGAAGCGCAGCAACCGCGAGATCACCGAAGAAGCGGCGCGCACCTTCGCCGCCACGGCCGAGCGCTTGCGTGCGGCCGGCGTGGCGCCCGAGCGCGTCAGCCACTTCCTCACGCAATGCGTGTTCTGCTTCTTCGCCGAAGACGTGGGCCTGCTGCCGGTGCGCCTGTTCGAGCGCCTTGTCGGCGTGCGCATCGCGCCCGACGCGCTGCGCATGCAACTCGCCAAGCTCTTCGAGACCATGCGCGACGGCGGACTGTTCGGCGTTGAAGACGTGCCCTGGTTCAACGGCGGCCTGTTTCAGAGCATCGACCTGCCGCCTTTGGCCGAGGCCGACGTGCTGGCGCTCAAGGCCGCGAGCGCGCTCAACTGGAGCGCCATCGACCCGAGCATCTTCGGCACGCTGTTCGAGCGCGGCCTCGACCCCGCCAAGCGCAGCCAGCTCGGCGCGCATTACACCGACCCGGCGACCATCCTGCGCCTGGTCGAGCCGGTGGTCGTGCGCCCGCTGCTCGCCGAGTGGCA
>JANOEG010000667.1:0-2723 GCA_031413095.1 Burkholderiales bacterium
CTCCTCCCACGCGCGAAGAAGTCGTAGAGACAGATGCGAGCGTTGCGGAGGAGCTTGCGCTTCGAACGGGCCGAAGCTTAAAAGATCAAAAAACCGCTAAAGAAATCCAGAAGGTCATCAACGACGGTAAGGTCCAAAATCACCTTCATAACATGATTGTCGTTGGCATTTATGTTGCAGGATTAGCGGCGCTAGCTATGTTTATAACCATAGTCTGGCATTTGGTGACGCCATGCCGATTTCTGCCAGAAGAAAATCTCAATCAGATAAAGCAATTACTTTTCAGCGGTTCAGTGGGTGCTGCGATTTCTGCCCTCGCGCGTAAGCACATGGGATTGGGTGAAGAAAAGCCTTAGGCTGCCCGCTGCCAATACCCCGCCCACTGGCGCGACGCGCGCCTAGCTGTGCGCCCTGTGGCAACCCGGCGCGAGCCCTCCAGCAGCGTTGGCAGGCCCTATCACGGCCATGGCATCGAACCTGCAAGAATCTCTCGATGGACCTGACGCCCAGAGAAAAAGACAAGCTGCTGATATTTACGGCGGCGCTGCTCGCCGAGCGCCGCAAGGTGCGCGGGCTCAAGCTGAACGTGCCGGAATCGATCGCGCTGATCAGCGCGGCCATCATGGAAGGCGCGCGCGACGGCAAGACCGTGGCGCAGTTGATGAGCGAGGGCAAGACCGTGCTGGCGCGCGCCGACGTGATGGACGGCGTGGCCGAGATCGTCAGCGAGATTCAGGTCGAGGCCACGTTTCCGGACGGCACCAAACTGGTGACCGTGCACCAGCCGATCACATGAGAGGGTTCAGGATGCGCACTCTTTTGGCGAGCGCCGTGCTCGCAACCGCAACGGCTGCCATCGCCCACGAGGGGCATGGCGAGGCGCCGGTTCATTGGCATGGGGGTGACCTGCTTGCCTTGCTGGCGATCGGCGTGGCGGTGGGCATTTGGGCATGGCGGCGTGGACGGAGATAGAGGCCGATGATCCCCGGCGAACTGTTCACCGATGGTGCGGACCACTTGCTCAACGCGGGGCGGCGCGCGATCACGCTGGTCGTGCAGAACAGCGGCGACCGGCCGATCCAGGTTGGCTCGCACTACCACTTTGCCGAGACCAACCCGGCGTTGAAGTTCGATCGCGCCGCTGCGCGCGGCATGCGCCTGAACATCGCTTCGGGCACGGCCGTGCGCTTCGAGCCGGGGCAGCAACGCACGATCGAGTTGGTGGACTATGCGGGTAAACGCGAGGTCTTCGGGTTCAGAGGCGACGTGAGGGGCAAGCTATGACGAGCATCTCGCGCCGCGCCTATGCGGAGATGTTCGGCCCGACCACCGGCGACCGCGTGCGACTGGCCGACACCGCACTGATCGTCGAAGTCGAACGCGACTTCACGACCTACGGCGAGGAAGTGAAGTTCGGCGGCGGCAAGACGATCCGCGACGGCATGGGCCAGTCGCAGGCCGTCAACGGCCCGAGCGCGCATGAAGCCTGCGACTGCGTCATCACCAACGCGCTGATCATCGACCACTGGGGCATCGTCAAGGCCGACATCGGCCTCAAGGGCTGCCGCATCGTCGCCATCGGCAAGGCTGGCAACCCGGACGTGCAATCGGGTGTGGACATCGTCATCGGCCCGGGCACCGAGATCATCGCTGCCGAGGGCATGATCGTCACGGCCGGCGGCATCGACAGCCACATCCACTTCATCTGCCCGCAGCAGATCGAAGAGGCCTCGTGTGCCGGCATCACAACGATGCTCGGCGGTGGCACCGGCCCGGCCACCGGCACTTTCGCCACCACCTGCACACCGGGGCCGGAGAACCTTCGCCGCATGCTGCAGGCGGCCGACGCGTTTCCGATGAACCTCGGTTTCCTCGGCAAGGGCAATGCCAGCCGCGACCCGGCGCTGCTGCAGCAGATCGAGGCCGGCGCCATCGGCCTGAAGCTGCACGAGGACTGGGGCACGACACCGAGCGCTATCGACTGCTGCCTGGACGCGGCAGAGCGCACCGACACGCAGGTCTCGATTCACTCCGATACGCTCAACGAAAGCGGCTTCGTCGAAGACACCATCGCCGCCACCAAGGGCCGCACGTTGTGCGCCTTTCACACCGAGGGCGCCGGCGGCGGCCACGCGCCGGACATCCTGCGCGTGGTCGGTGAAGCGAATTTCCTGCCGAGCTCGACCAACCCGACGATGCCGTTCACGGTCAACACCGTTGACGAGCACCTGGACATGCTGATGGTCTGCCACCACCTCGATGCGGGCATCGCCGAGGACCTGGCCTTTGCCGAAAGCCGCATCCGCCGCGAAACCATCGCCGCCGAAGACGTGCTGCACGACCTCGGCGCGATCAGCATGATGAGCAGCGACAGCCAGGCCATGGGCCGCGTCGGCGAGGTCGTGATCCGCACCTGGCAGACGGCGCACAAGATGAAGGTCCAGCGTGGCGCATTGCCAGGCGACTCAGAGCGCAACGACAACACGCGCGTCAGGCGCTACATCGCCAAGTACACGATCAACCCGGCGATTGCCAACGGCATCGCGCACGAGGTCGGTTCGATTGAAGCCGGCAAGTGGGCCGACCTCGTCTTCTGGCGCCCGGCGTTCTTCGGCATCAAGCCGAGCCTGGTGATGAAGGGCGGCTTCATCGCCCAGGCCTTGATGGGCGATGCCAATGCCAGCATCCCGACGCCGCAGCCGGTGCACTACCGGCCGATGTTC
>JANOEG010000668.1:0-5472 GCA_031413095.1 Burkholderiales bacterium
GGCGTACAGCGCACGCAATTCGAAATCGACTACCAGGTCTTCCTGTCTCCCGCTGATGTGCGCACCCTGGAGTTGCCCGCGCTGACGCTGCGTTATGACGGCCAGCCGCGTGCGCAGGAGGTGCGCATCGACGCCTGGCCGCTGACGGTGGCGCCGCTGGTGCCGGTCGAGGTGTCGCCGCGCAACGGTCTGGGCGAGTTGCAGCCCGATGCCGCGCCGCCGTTGATCGACACGCGGGGGCAGGGCGGGCGGCTGCTGGCTTACGCCGCATTGCTGGCGGCGCTGCTGGCGTATCTGGCGGTCGTTTACTTCGGCTTGCCGTGGTGGGGCGCGCAGCGGCGACCGTTCTCCGTGGCGTGGCGTCAACTCAATGACAAGGCCGCGCTGCCCTGGCGCGAAGCCTGCCAGCGTGTGCACACGGCCTTGAACCAGAGTGCGGGCGAGGTCCTGTTCGAGCATGGCGTTGATCGCTTTGCCGCCAAGCACACCGCCTTCGCGCCGTTGAAGGCAGACATCGTGCGCTTCCTGCGTTTGTCGCAGCGCGAGTTTTTCGAAGGCGGCACGCGTGACGCCAGCGATGAAGCGTGGCTCATGAACTTCTGCGAGCGCTGCCGCAACGCGGAGCGCGGCTCGTGAGTTTTGACGAACCGTGGCTGTTGTGCCTGCTGCCGCTGGCACTGTTGCCGTTGCTGCGCCGGCCGGGGCAGCCGCGAGCCAACGGCTGGCTCGCCCTGGCGCCGCGCGATGCTGTATCCACCGCCGTCGGCCGCGCCCTGCGTGTGATCGCGGCGCTGGCCATCGCCCCGCTGGTCGTTGCCATTGCCGGGCCGCACCGGGCCGAATATTTTGTCGAGCGCACCGGCAAAGGCGCCGAGATCGTGCTGCTGCTCGACCGCAGTCGCAGCATGGACCAGGGCTTTGCGGGTGCGAGGCCGCCGCCGGGCGCGCGCACGACCGGTCCGGAAGCCCTTGACTACTACTTTTCGCAAGCGCCAGCGCGACTGCGCGACTCCAAAGGCAAGGTGGCGCGGCAACTGCTCACCGAGTTCACAATGCAGCGGCCCGACGATCGCTTTGCGCTGGTCGTGTTCTCGACGCTGCCGATGCCGGTGCTCGGTTTCACGGATCACGGCGAGGTGATTCAAGCGGCGATCGCAGCCGGCAACATCGGCCGCGGCTTGTCGGAAACCAACATCGGCCTGGCGCTCGAATCGGCCCTCGACCTCTTCACCGACCGGCCCTTCACCGGCTCGCGCATCGTGCTGCTGGTGTCCGACGGCGGTGACCGCATCGACCCTGATCTGCGCGAGCGGCTGTCGAACGAGGCGCGCAAGCATCGCGCCGCGATCTACTGGGTCTACCTGCGCTCCGCCAACAGCCCCGGCCTGCGCCCCGGGCCCAACGATTCACCGGGTGCCATCGAAAGCGTGCCTGAGATGATGCTCAACCGCTTCTTCGAATCACTCGAAACGCCGTACCGCGTTTATGAGGCCGGCGACGCCGAAGCACTGCGCCAGGCCATTGCCGACGTCAACCGGCTCGAAAACCTGCCGATGCGCTACCAGGAACTGGTGCCGCGGCGCGACCTCGAGCCGTGGTGCCACGCACTCGCGCTGGCTTGTGTGCTGCTGCTGCTGGCGGCCCAGCGGCTGGAGATTCGCCGATGGGCCTGATCTCTCGCCGCACGACGCGTTGGGTCTGGTGGCTGCTGGCTGCGACCACCGTGTCCGCCGCTGTCGATGGCACGCTGTGGCTGCGCGACCAGCGGCGCAATGCGCAGATCGCCAGTGGCAACGTGCCCGACGATCAAAGCGTCTTGCCGGCGCCGATGCAGTTCGCCCGGGCCTATGCGCTGGCCACGAGCGGCGCCGACGAGGCGGCGTTGAATCTCTACGGCACGCTGCAAGACGATTCGCCGCTCGGCCAGGCGGCGCGCTACAACAGCGCCAACCTGCTGATGCGACAGGCCGTGTTGTTGCGCGAGGCCGAGCAGCCCGGTCAGGCGCTGGCGCTGATCGAACTGGCCAAGGAGCACTACCGCGACGTGCTGCGGCACGACCCCGGCCACTGGGACGCCCGCTACAACCTGGAACGCGCGCAGCGCCTGGTGCCCGACCCTGAAGAGTCCGAGGTTCCCGCAGCGTCGGACCGGCGCGCCGAGCGCGCGGCGACGACGATGCGCGGCTTCTCGCCGGGCCTGCCATGAGCTGGACCTTGCTTGCGGCCGCGTTGGCGCTGTTGGCGACCTTTGCACAACCGAGCTGGACAGTCGACCGGCCACGCTTCGAGCATGTGGTCGTGCTCGACGTCACGCAGAGCATGAACGTGCAGGACGAGGTCTGGGAAGGGCGCCCGGTGTCGCGGCTCGACGCGGCCAAGGCGGCGCTGCGTCAGGCGATCGAATCGCTGCCGTGCGGCTCCAAGATCGGCTGGGCGATCTTCACCGAGTACCGCGCGTACCTGCTGTTCACGCCGGTCGAGGTCTGCGCGCACCGCGCCGAGCTGCGCGGTGCGCTGGAGCGCATCCACAGCCGCATGGCCTGGTCGGGCAACAGCGAGGTGGCCAAGGGCCTGCACAGCGCTGTCGGCATCGCGCGTCAGTTGCCCGGTACGCCGTCGCTGGTGTTCGTGACCGACGGTCATGAGGCGCCGCCGCTCGATCCGAACCAGCGGCCAGCGTTCGATGACAAGCCGGGCGAAGTGGCCGGTGTGATCGTCGGCGTCGGCGCACTGAAACCGTCGCCGATTCCGAAGACCGACGCGCTCGGACGCTCACTCGGTTTCTGGGGTGCCGACGATGTGGCGCAGACGAACCCGTACCTGCCCAACCGCGACCTCAACGGCCGCGATGAAGTGTCCGCGGCTTCCCTCGGCGCCACGCGCGGCAGCGAACACCTGTCGTCGCTGCGCGAGGGCTACTTGCGTTTGCTCGCCAACGAGAACGGCTTGGCGTTCGTGCGCTTGCGTGGCGAGGAAGTCAGCGCGGCGCTGCGCTCACCGGCGCTGTCGCGTCCGGTGAAGACCGCTGTCGATCTGCGCGCCGGACTCGCGGCGCTGGCCTTGGTGCTGCTGTTGTGGCAGTGGCTGCCTCGGCGGCGGTCAGCTTGATTTGCGCTTGCGTGGCGCTGCGGGCGCACTGACCTTGCGCGGCGCTCGCTTCTTCGCCGGCTTGAGGATCAACCGTTCCAGTTCTTCGAACGCCTCGCCGGTATAGACCGCGATGCGCTGCATGTGCGGTAGCGTGCTGTGGCAACCGGTGAAGCCAAAGGCCATGGTGCCGGCGTAGCTCTGGCAGGTGATGTTGATCGCCTGCCCATGCGTGACCACGGACACCGGGTAGTTGGCGAGCAGCTCGGCGCCGCGAAAGTACAGCGGCTTGTCGGGGCCGGGCACGTTGGAAATGGTGATGTTGAACACCGGCCGCGTGCGGCCCGCCAGGCCGGTGAGCAGGCCCAGGATGGTCGGGCCCATCAAGGCGATGGTGTAGTTGGACATCGCGGCGCGCGGCAGGCTTTGCACATGCGACTTGGCGGCTTGCACCGAGGCGCCGATGGCAGCTAGCCGTTCGAGCGGGTCTTCGATGTCGGTGCCGAGCGTGGCGATGATGAAGGTGATGGCGTTGCCGGTGCCCTCGTCGTCCTTGGGCCGCACCGAGACCGGGATGCCCGCGGTGAGCGCGCTCTCGGGCAGGTCGCCGCTGTCTTCGAGGAATCGCCGCAGCGCGCCGCCGCACATGGCAAGTACCAGATCGTTGAGCGTGCAGTTGGCGGCCGTGGCCAGTGCCTTCATGCGCTCCATCGAGAACTGCTGCGTCGCAAAGCGGCGCGCGCTTCGCACGCGGCCGTTGATGGTCGCACCCGGCGCGCCGAAGGGGATGCGCAAATCGGTATCGACGTCCTTGGTGACGCGCAGCATCTTGCCGAAGGCCATCAGCAGTTGCGGCACGGTGCCGACCTGGCCGCGCAGCGCTTCGATCGCGCCGGCCATGGCGTTGGCAAAGGTTGGTGCCTTGGTGTCGCGCTCGGGGTTCGGATTCGCGCCTTTGCGAGAAGACAAGCCGGTGGCCCAGAACGGCGGCATCGACAGGCTCTTCTCGGCGTCGGCGCTCATCAGGCGCTGCAGCAGCTTCATGCCGCTGACGCCGTCGATCAGAGAGTGGTGCATCTTCATGTACATCGCGAAGCGGCCGCCTTCCAGGCCTTCGATCAGCGTGCATTCCCACGGCGGGCGCGACAGGTCGAGCGGCTGGCTGTGCATTCGTGCGATCAGCTCGCCGAGCTCGCGCTCGCCGCCGGGGTAGGGCAGCGCGGTGTGGCGGAGGTGCGCTTCGAGATCGATCTCGTCGTCTTCGATCCAATAGTGAACGGGGCTCTTCAGGATCGACGACTTGAGCTTGCGGTTCCACGGCGCTTCGAACTGGCGGTGCTTGCGGAACTCGGCCATCAGGTCGCGCAGGAAATTCGGCGGCGCGTTCTTCGGCAGCTTGAACGGCATCAGCGCGCCGACATGCATCGGCGTCTCGCGCGATTCGGTGTAGAGCCACGAGGCGTCGAGCGGGTTCAGTCTGATAGCTGTCATGAACGTTCCTGCAACAAAAAAGGGCCGGTATGACCCGGCCCTTTGAGTGTGGCGCAAGCCAACACGAATTACATCAGCTTGACCTCGACCCGGCGCGCGTCGTCGGCGCTGCCGGCGTTGAGTTGCTCTGGCTTATTGGTCTCGATGCGGTCTTCAGCCACGCCCGCAGCCTTCAGCGCATCGCGCACGGCAAACGCGCGCTGCTTGGCCAGCTCGGCGTTTTTTGCCGGGTCGCCGCTGGCGTCGTGAAAGCCGCTGATGACCAGCTTGCCCGACCCTGCTTTCGCCGCCGCGGCGAGCTTGGCAATCTCTGCTGCCGCGTTGGCCGGCAGATCGGCCTTGGCCATGTCGAAGAAGAACTTGGCTTGCGCGGGTGCCGCAGCCGCCACAGGGGCGGCCGCCAGCGTGGTTGCCACCGGTACAGGGGTTGCCGTCACCACGGGCGCCACAGTCGCCGCAGGCGTGGCATGCGACGTCACGGCCTTCGTCTCCACGCCCGTCGGCAGCAGCGGCACGATCAGCAGCGCCACGATGTTGATGATCTTGATCAGCGGATTCACCGCCGGGCCGGCGGTGTCCTTGTATGGATCGCCGACGGTGTCGCCGGTGACGGCGGCCTTGTGCGCTTCGCTGCCTTTGCCGCCGTGGTGGCCGTCTTCGATGTACTTCTTGGCGTTGTCCCAGGCGCCACCGCCCGTGCACATCGAGATGGCGACGAACAGGCCGGTGACGATGGTGCCCATCAGCAGGCCGCCCAGCGCCGCCGGGCCGAGCAGCATGCCCACCAGGATGGGGGCCACCACCGGCAACAGCGACGGCACGATCATTTCCTTGATCGCCGCCGTGGTCAGCATGTCCACCGCCGCGCTGTAGTCGGGCTTGCGCTTGTTGGCC
>JANOEG010000669.1:0-1763 GCA_031413095.1 Burkholderiales bacterium
GCGCCTGGTGCCGCTGATCCCGTTCTTCGTCATCAACCTGGTGATGGGGCTGACCAAGATGAAGGCCGCCACCTTCTACTGGGTCAGCCAGCTCGGCATGCTGGCCGGCACGCTGGTCTTTGTGAACGCGGGCACGCAACTGGCGAAGATCGACTCGTTGAAGGGCATCCTGTCGCCGGGCCTGATCGGCTCCTTCGTGCTGCTCGGCCTGTTCCCGCTGATCGCCAAGAAGATCGTCGATGCGATCAAGGCGCGCAAGGTCTATGCGAAGTGGGCGCACCTCAAACCGAAGTCGTTCGATCGCAACCTGGTCGTCATCGGCGCCGGCGCGGCCGGTCTCGTCACGAGCTACATCGCTGCCGTGGTCAAGGCCAAGGTGACGCTGGTCGAAGCGCACAAGATGGGTGGCGACTGCCTGAACTACGGCTGTGTGCCGAGCAAGGCGCTGATCAAGACGGCCACGCTGGCGCGGCAGATCCAACATTCGCAGGACTACGGCATCGCGAAGGCTTCAGCCGAGATCGATTTCGCGCAAGTCATGGAGCGCATCGCGCATGTCGTGCGCGAAATCGAGCCGCATGATTCGGTGGAGCGCTACACTGGCCTCGGCGTCGACGTGGCGATCGGCCGCGCCAGGATCACGAGCCCGTGGCATGTGGAGATCACGAAGGACGATGGCTCGAAGCAGACGCTGTCCACAAAAAGCATCGTCATCGCCACGGGCGCCGCGCCCTTCGTGCCGCCGCTGCCGGGCCTCGACGAGGTGGGCTACCTCACCAGCGACACGCTGTGGGGCCTGCGCGAACAACCGAAGCGCCTGGTGGTGCTTGGCGGCGGGCCGATCGGCTGCGAGCTCGCGCAGAGTTTTGCGCGCCTGGGTTCGCAGGTGACGCAGATCGAGATGCTGCCGCGTATCATGATCCGCGAGGACGAAGAGGTTTCGGCTTACGCCCGCAAAGCGCTCGAAGCCGACGGCGTGACCATCCTCACCGGCCACAAGGCGCTGCGCTGCGAGAAGCGCGGTGAGGCCAAGGTGATCGTCGTCGAGAACAACGGCAAGGAAATTTCGATCGAGTTCGATGCGCTGCTGTGCGCCGTGGGCCGCAGCGCACGGCTCAAAGGCTTTGGTCTCGAAGAGCTCGGCATCACCGTCAACCGCACGGTGCAAGTCAACGAGTACCTCGAAACGAACTTCCCCAACATCCTCGCCGCGGGCGATGTGGCTGGCCCCTACCAGTTCACGCATACCGCGGCGCATCAAGCCTGGTATGCCGCCGTCAATGCACTCTTCGGCTTTGCCAAGAAATTCAAGGCCGACTATTCCGTGATCCCGTGGGCGACCTTCATCGACCCGGAGGTGGCGCGTGTCGGCCTGAACGAGCAGGAAGCCAAAGAGAAAAACATCGCCTACGAAGTCAGCAAATACGGCATCGACGACTTGGACCGCGCCATCGCCGACTCGGCCGCGCACGGCTGGGTCAAGGTGCTGACCGTCCCCGGCAAGGACACCATCCTCGGCGTGACGATCGTCGGCGTGCATGCCGGCGACCTGCTCGCCGAGTACGTGCTGGCGATGAAACATGGACTCGGCCTGAACAAGATCCTCGGAACCATCCACACCGACCCGACTCTGGCAGAGGCCAACAAGTACGCCGCGGGCGAATGGAAGCGCGCGCACCAACCGGTGAAGCTGCTCGAATGGGTTGGCAAGTTCCACGCTTGGAGACGTGCATGATGAAAAAGCTGATCGCCCTGTTGATGTT
>JANOEG010000670.1:0-2141 GCA_031413095.1 Burkholderiales bacterium
GCCACGCTGCCAAGAAAAATGTAGAGCAGCAGCGCGAAAACCTTGGCCGTCAGCCAGGGTTGCACAAACGGGTATTGGGACGTGGTCGCGGCCAGAGCAATTGCGCTGGCGAGCAGGGCCGTGTCGATGACATGCGGAACCACCCGCACCCAGCGCGCGGCGAGTTTTTCGGGGGCTGCCATCATCCACAGACCGCGCAGGAAGAACAGGCTGAAGCTTGCGATGACGGTGCCGACGTGTACGTACTTGATTGCGAGGTAACTCATCGCCCGGGCATCCAGCCGTGGCTGCCTGCGACCGCGCCCGCTATCGTGATCACGCTGAGCGCGAGCAGCACCCAATGCATCCGCGTAATGATTACAAACGTGCCTCCCGGGTCGCGCTGCGCGCGCGCCTCAAACCAGCGATGCAGCCACAGGGGTTCGAGCAAGAACAGCATGAGCGTGATCACGGCCCAGACCAGCACCATCGCGTGCATCCACCAGTAGTGCATATCGGCGAAGCGGACCCATGCGCCGAGTGTGTGCACGAGATAGAACCCGCTCAATCCGGTGAGCAGCGTCGTCAACTTGGCCTGGCGTGCGAAACCGGCTTCCACCTCTTCAAAAAGTTCAATCTGCTCCGCCGGATCGCGCAACCGCTTCACCGCGGGCAGCAGCACCGCGGTGACAAAGGCCACCCCGCCGATCCACAGCACCACGCCGAGCACGTGCAGCGCGCGCGCAACTATGGCTTCATCCATGGCAGCGCTGTTGCCCTTATTTCACCGGCGCGGGCTCAGCTGAACAGCATGGGCTGGCCCTGCCGGTCGAACGCAATGAACGAACCGAACGAGCCGGACTTGATGGACTCGATCATGCGTTGCAACGACTGATCGGCCTCCTTGACTGTCGGCGCGCGGCCATCGCGCCCCGACAGGCCGGCCACGAATACGATGGCCCAGTCCTGCCCGAACTGGCGCGACTCTTTCACCAGCGCGTCGAACGTGCCCAACTCTTCCGGAGCCTTGTCCACGGACATCAGCGGTGTGAGTGCGCCGCCCAGTCCGGCGTCGAAACGCGCACGCTGCTCGGGGGTGCTGTCGTCGGGCAGCGCGGCACTGGCAAAAACGAACAGCAGCCGCTGCTGCTCGGCTTGCGCGCGCGCGGCACCGAGCAAATCGTCGAAGCTCGCGATATTCATGGTGCGCGCCGCATGCTATTGCACCAGCGGCGTATCCGCCGCTTCGAGGTCCACGCCCTCTACCCTGGCCTCGCCGGCCAGCAGGCGCAAATACTGGCGCAGTGCCGTCACGTAGGTCTGCTGGCGCAGCGACTGCGACACCATGGCGCGCACCGACTCGTAAGGCTGTGCGACACCGGGCTCGCGCTGCAAGACTTCGACCACATGCAAACCAAAACGGCTGTGCACCATCCGCGGCAGCACGCCCACTTCGACGCGTCCGAACAGTTCGCGCGCGAATTCGGGCGCGCAATCTTCCGGCGTGAGCCAGCCCAGTTCGCCGCCTTCGGCGCCGCTCGGGCAGTTGGACAGTTCGCGCGCAACGGCGGCGAAACCGCCCGCGCTCTTGCCATCGTGGCAACGCACTTCGAGCAGCGCGGCTTCCGCTCGCTTGCGCAACTCGACCACGTCCACCCCAGGCGTAACGGCAAACAGGATATGGCGCACGCGCACCCGCTCGTGCGTGCGCATGCGGCTTTCATGCGCCGCGTGGTAGCGGCGGCAATCTTCCTCGGCCGGTTCGGGCAGGCGCAGATCGCGCTCAAGCAGCGCTTCAATCGCGCCGGCCGCTGTCGCGCTGATGATGCCGTCGGAAGAAGGCGCATCCGTCGCGGCCAGCAGCCCGGACGACTGCGCCGTCTGGCGCAGCAGTTCGGTACAGGCGCGCTGGCGTAAATCCTCGGCGGATAACACTTCGTCCACTGCTTTGAGCGCCACGCCGTTGACGCGGGGCAAGGGATTCGCTACTTGAGTATCTGCAATCATTCTGGAGTCTCCGGCAAGACGGGTTACGGGTTCATAGGCTCGCGCGCGGCCGGTCGTGACCAGCGGGCAGGTTCAGACGCCGGCTGCGCACCAGTTGATGCGGCCGCAACAGATATGCAACCGTGGCGAAACCGCTCCACACATGCACCAGGCGG
>JANOEG010000671.1:0-12284 GCA_031413095.1 Burkholderiales bacterium
GGACACGTCCAGGATGCGCGAGGTGTAGCGGATGGCCGAGGTGTTCAGGCCGTAGCCGGCGCCAGTGGAAGCCCAGGTGTCGCCACCGCTGAAATCACTGCCGAACGGGTAGTCGGCGAAGGCCCAGGCCCGTGTCGGGAACGCGCCGATGCGCAAGCTGCCATATTCATCATGGCTCACGGCGATGTTCTTCTCGTACCAGACGCCTTCAATGTCGATCTTGCCGTCGCGCCAGCGCTGGCTGAGCAGGCCCGACAGCTTGAAGCCCCGGGGCAGATCGAACTTGACGCCGAGGTACGGTTGAGCGAGCGTGATGTGGCCGTCGCGGGTGCCGTATTCGCGCCCGACCACCAAAGCGTCGGCCCACGGGCGCTCCCGGTTCTCACCCGGGAACAACTGGCAGGCCGACGACCCGGCCTCGCCTACCGTGCTCAGGTTGTTGACGGGCCCGCCGCCGCAAACTTTGCTGGCACGGCTGACCTCGGCCTTGGCAAAGCCGTTCAGGCTGAAGGGGCCAAAGTCGATCGCGTGGCTGAGCATGGGCAATGTCAACGCCGCCCATCCGAGCGCCACGCGCAACCTGCAACGGCGAACCGCGCCAGCAGCCGGGCTGCGCCGACGCGCGGCAGATGGGGCCAGATTGAGTTTGAGGGTCATGATGGGGCACCGAACGCACGTGAAATCGCTTTCATCAGCGTAGTGGATTGAGCCTCGGCGCGTCAACCTGGGCAACCCCCGTGTTTTCCCCCGCCGCTTTCCGAATCATCGACCGTCGCTCACTTGCCGCGTTGGGAGCCCGCGCTCGCTGCTCTTCGCTACACGACAGTGCACTCGTCATGGACGCCCATGCGTGGTCTTCGGGTAAACACAGCGTGTGCCATGAAAGCGATTTCATTATGATTTTGACGCGTGGCATTTCCATGGCGCCACGAAGGGAAAAAGCATGAAGTTCATCCAGGGAATTGGGCTGGCGCTGCTCATGGGCTTGGGCGCAGCGGTGGGCGTTGCAGCTCAAACGGTTGCCGTGGGAGCCGGCGCCTACCACCTGGCGCCCAAGGGGCGGGACAAAGCTCCGCCAAGGGCACCGGGGCGCACTGCGGCCATGCTCGCGCAGGCGGCGCCGACCAACCAGTGGTACTCGGCCCTGATCTTCAACCCCAAGCCCGAAGCCCTGTTCGCGCACCCGCTGACCGTCAAGGCAAGCCCGGCAGGCTTCGAGATGGCGCTGGCGAGCAAAGAGATCGTGCCCACCGAGCGCCGCGATGTCGAGGTGCACTACCCGCACCGCGACGCCATCGTGTTCTCGCCTGTCGCCTTCGAGCCCGAACCGGCCAAGCTGGCCAAGGTGTCGGACTGGGCCATCGACATCTCGATGGCGCGCGGGTCTGACGAACTGCTGGCCACGGTGGCCCATGCCAGCCCTTACACCTACTTCCGGCTCTCGCGCGGCGACGTGCGCGTCAAGCTGCCTGCGCCCGCAGAGCGACTGAACGCGGCCGCCGATGTACGCGCACTGAGCTTTGCCATCAAAGGCAAGACCTATGCCGTTTTTGGCCCGACGGACGTGCGCTGGGAGCAGGTTTCGGCCAGCGAGTGGATTGCCCGCCTGCCCGCCGGCAAAGGCTACTTCTCTGCCGCAGCCCTGCCGGACGACAAGGCCGAGTCGCTGCTGCTCCTGGCCCGCCACGCTTATGCATTCGTGCAGGACACACGGGCCACGTGGCGCTACGACCCCGCGAGCAGCAAGGTCGAAACCACCTACAAAGTCAGTACGCAGTTGATGGAAGGCGCCGACAACGGGCCGCTGATCGGCCTGTACCCGCACCAGTGGTTCAACAACGCGTCGGTGGCCGGCAAGCTCGGCGCGTCCTACGACAGCATCCGCGGCAAGATCCGGTTGCTGGCGGCTGCCGAGTTCAAGACCGAGCTCACGTACCAAGGCTTCATGCCGCACTGGCCCAGCCTCAAGGAGGGGCCACGCTTTGCGGAGTTCAACGATCTGCTGAAGACCGACTTGCGCAAACGCCGCGAGTTGATACCCGGCCGCGAGAACAACGACAACTGGCGCACCAGCATCTATTGGCAGGGCAAGGGCCTGTCGCGCACCTCGCTGCTGGCGGCCGTGGCTGAACAGCAAGGCGACCTTGAGGGTCGCGATCAGTTGCTCAAACTGGCCAAGGAGCGCATGGAGTTCTTCTTCACTGGCGCCAGCAAGAGCTACTTCCACTACGACAAAGGCCTGGGCACGGTCGTGTCGTATCCCGACGAGTTCTTCTCCGTCGAGCAGATGAACGATCACCACTTCCACTACGGCTACTGGATCCGCGTTGCCGCCGAGATCGCCCTGCGCGATCCGGCCTGGGCCGCGCAGGGCAAGTGGGGCGCGATGGTCGAGTTGTTGATCGCCGACATTGCCACCACCAAGCGAGGCAGCGCCGAGTTTCCCTACCTGCGCAACTTCGACACCTACGAAGGCCACTCTTGGGCATCGGGCCTGGGCGATGGCGGCTTTGGCAACAACCAGGAGTCGTCGTCCGAAGCGCTCAACGCCTGGGCTGGGCTCATCCTGTGGGGCGAAGTCACCGGCAACCGCGAGCTGCGCGACCTGGGTATTTATTTGTACACCACCGAAGCCAATGCCATCAACCACTATTGGTTGGACATCCATGGCCTGGTCTTTCCGCCGTAATACAAGGACGTCGAGGTGAGCATGGTCTTTGGCGGCAAGTACGCCCACAACACCTGGTGGACCGACGAGCCTCGCCAGATCAAGGGCATCAACCTGCTGCCGATGGCGCCGTTCTCGGTTTATTTGGGGCGCGACCCGGCTTACGTCAAACGCAACGTCGGCACGCTGCCGAAAGACACCGAGACCTACCTCGCGCGCGGCAAGAACTACAACGAGTTCCCGAAAGACGGCTGGCAGGACATCTTTGCCAAGTATCTGACGTTGGCCGATCCCACGGCGGCATTGGCGCTGTGGGACCGCTACGGCAGCGTCGAGCTGGGCGAGACCCGGACCCACACGCTGCACTGGATGCTGAGCCTGAGCGAAATGGGCACACCTGACTTCAGCGTCATCGCCAACACGGCGCTGTACTCGGTGTTTGCGCGGTCCGATGGCCGCAAGACCTACCTCGCCTACAACGCTGGCAAGACCCCGATCTCGGTTCGCTTCAGCGACGGCAAGACTATGGACGTTGCGCCGGGCTCGCTGGGAAAGATGCCTTGACGGCCTCGCCGAGGGCTCCGATCGGTCCGATCGGCGATCAGGTGGTGGCCAATGGGCGCAGGGACAGGCGCTCAAGCATGGAGGCGGTCACCAGCGTGATGCCCCTGTCGGTGCGGAAAAAGCGCTCGGCATCTACCGTTGCGTCTTCGCCGATGACCAGGCCATCGGGAATCACACAGTCGCGTTCCACGACCACTCGGCTAAGCCGCGCGTGGCGGCCCACTTCGACCCCAGGCAGCAGTACCGACCCATCGACCACGGCATACGAGTGCACGCGCACCTCCGGGAATAACACCGAACGCAGAACCGAACCCGAGATGATGCAGCCGCCCGCAACGAGCGACTCGACAGCCATACCGCGGCGGTCGGGCTGGTTATGCAGGAATTTGGTTGGCGCCAACTGCGCCTGATGGGTCCAGATCGGCCAGTGGGCGTCGTATAGGTTGAGCAGGGGCTGGGCGGCGGTGAGGTCGATGTTGGCCTCCCAGTAGGCATCGATCGAGCCGACGTCACGCCAGTAGGGCGCCACGCCCGGGGCGCTGCCGACGCAGCTGCGGGAGAACGGGTGCGCAGCGGCATTGCCACTGCGCACTGCGAGCGGGACGACATCTCTGGCGAAGTCATGGCTCGACGACGGATTCGCTGCGTCACGCGCGAGCTCGGCGAAGAGGTAGCTAGCGTTGAAGATGTAGACCCCCATGCTGGCTAGCAAGCGCCCGGCGCGGCCGGGCGTGCGCAGCGGCGCATCGACTTGCTCACTGATGTCAGTGATCTGCCACTGCTCGTTGACCACCATCACGCCGAAGGCGCATGTCTCGGCGTGCGGCACGTCTATGCAGGCCACGGTGCACTCGCGGCCCTTGGCCACGTGGTCGGCCAGCATCAGCGCATAGTTCATCTTGTAGATGTGGTCGCCATCGATCACCACCACATATTGCGCGTTGGCGCCGGCGACCATCGCCTGCTGCTGCAGTACCGCGTCGGCTTTGCCATGGTAGCCATGCTCTGTGTCCTCGCGCTGCGCTGTCGGCAACAGGTCGATCAGATCGTCGGAGCCGCTCTTCAGTGCGGCCCAGCCACGCTGCAGATGCCGTTGCAAGCTATGAATCTTGTGCTGCGTGATGACGCCGATGCGGCGAATGCCGGAATTGACGCAGTTCGACAGCGCGAAGTCGACAATGCGGAACTTTCCGCCGAAGTAGATCGCCGGTCTGGCATTGCGTTCGGCGCCCTGTAGGCGACAACCACCGGGCAAGATCAGCGCAACGGCCCTCCAGGGCAGGTGCTGTCTTTGCGTGGCGTCGCGCATGGGTTGGGCCTGTCCGCCACTTGGTAAGACTCTGCGCGCGTGTTCGCTGGCCCTAATTCGGGCCGCCGATCAAGCCGAACCGGCGCAAGGTTGCGCCGCTCGAGCGACGCGGCTTCCTCGTGCATTTTCGCCGGCGGATCACAGCGGCGGCAAGATCATGTCTTCGTGTCACGGACTCGCTCAACGTGCGATCAATCTTCATGGCGGCTAAAAATTAGAGGTATTGTGAAATCGCTTTCATAAGCGTAGTTCGGAACGAACATCGCAGTCAACGACTGGTGCCTGCGTGTTTTCCCGCAATCGCTGTTGGTCCGTCGCGCCGCAGCGCGCGGATCAAAGCGCGGCGCAGACCAATGCGCGCAAGCCAAGTGTTGCCTGCCCGACCGGCACTTGTCCAACTTTCGCGCCGAGACCTCGAAGCGAACCGTAACGGTGCGTCGTTGCCACCGGCTCGACGTGATCGTCGGTCAGAACTCAACCCGGAGCGGGTATGTGGTCTGAGGCGACCGGCGCCTGCCGCTGAGCCGAGCCAACAAGGCAGCGAAGCGGCTAGGGGAAACCGATAGTCGGCCGGAGATTGCCAAGCCCGTCGGAGCGGCATATTCTTTCTGAAAGCGATTTCAGCGTGACACAAATCCGTCTAAGCTCGCGCCGGAATGATGGTGTCGATGCCGCGAGTGAGCGGCGTGCTGTCCCGGTTGTTGCGCCTGCACACGGATCGAACTGATCTGCACTCCGTTCTGAAAGATTTGAAATGAGCCTGCCAACGAACCCGATCCGATTTTCAGCAGCGGTCGCGGCCGCCTGCCTGCTGTTGAGCGCTTGCGGGGGCGGCGACGCCGACCCGCCGGCGTTGATTGCGACAGCGCCGGCCCCCAGCCCAACGCCCCCGCCTCCGCCTCCCGCACCTCCACCTGCGCCGTCGCCCAGCGGCACAGCCCTGGCCACGTTCGACGAGACGACACCGTTGGCGCTCGGCAATTTCGGCGGCGCGACCGTCGTCCTCGAGGTCGGCCCGACGGGCGGCAGCGCCAACGCGCTGAAAATCACCCGGCCCGGCGGCGAGGCATTTGCCGGCGCCTTCGTGACGACGGCGCCGATCCCCTTCACGGCCACGCGCAAGACGATCACGGCGCGTGTCTACTCGCCCACGGCCGGCGTGCCCATGATCGCCAAGGCCGAGTACGGAGAGAACACGGGCACCGGCGAGACCTCGCCGACCACGGCCGTGGTCGCAGGCTGGCAGACGCTGACCTGGGTGTTCAACAACGTCGACCTGACGAAGGCCTACACCGTCTTCGTGATCCTGCCCAACCTGGGCACCGTCGGCACCGGGCAGAGCTACTTCATTGATGACATCACGCTCGCACCGGCCGGCGCGGCGCCGCCGCCCGCGCCGGTCGGCACCGACACCGTCATCACGACGTTCGACGAAACCGCACCGCCGCCGATCACCGAGTTCGGCGGCGCCGGCTACGCCATCGAGGCCGGCCCGACGGGCGGCAGCGGCAATGCGCTAAAGATCACGCGGCCCGGCGGTGACGTGTTTGCCGGCGCCTGGGTGGCAGCAACACCGCCGATCCCGTTCTCGTCGACGCGGAACACAGTGACCGCCCGGGTCTATTCGCCCACCGCCGGGGTCCCCATGATCGTGAAGGCAGAGTACGCGGAAAACGCAGGCACCGGCGACACCTCGCCGACCACAGCCGTGGTCGCGGGCTGGCAAACGCTGACCTGGGTCTTCAACAACATCGACCTGACCAAGTCCTACTCTCGCTTCACGATCCTGCCTAACCTGGGCACGGTCGGCAGCGGCCAGAGCTACTTCTTCGACGACATTACGCTACTCGGCGGTGGAGCCGAGCCCCCGGCGCCCGCGCCTGCTGCCCCGGTCACCATCGCCACGTTCGAGGAACCCGCCGCGTCACTCGTGGGCTTCGAGGGCTGCTGGGACTCGACGGTAGTCAACGACCCCGCAGGTGGCAGCAACAAGGTCGGCCGACTGCTCAAGCCAGGCTCGGGCGTGCCGTTCTACTGCGGCGCAACGGTCGTCACGGTGGCCAACGGGGGCCTGCAGCGCATCGCGTTCACGAACACCGCCACGACAATGACTGTTCGCGTCTGGTCGCCCGACGCGGGCATTCCGGTGCGTCTGAAGGTAGAAGACATCGCCGACCCCACGAAGTCAGTCGAGACCGAAGCCACCACGACCGCGGTCGGCTGGCAGACGCTGACCTTCGACTTCGCAAACGCCTCCAGTGGCACGCCGGTGCTGAATCTGGCAAACACCTACAACAAGGCAACGATTTTCTTCAACTTCGGCGTCGTCGGCACGGGCAAGACCTACTACTTCGACGATGTCACCTTCATCACCGGCTCCGGCACCGACACCGTATTGGTCACATTCGACGAGCGCAACTTCAACAACACGCAGATCCAGCCCTCGGTCCTGAGCGGCTTCGGTGGCGCCGAAGATTCGACGGTGGTCGGCACCGAGGATGGCATGCCGCCGGACGGCGCCAAGACTGGGAAATCGGCCAAGGTGGTCAAGAATGCCGGCGAAACCTATGCCGGCACGTCGATGCAGCGCAAGCCCAACGACGCCGTGCCGACCATCCCCTTCGCCACCGGCGCCACCAAGATGTCGGTGCGGGTCTACAGCGCCTATGCCGGCGTGCGCGTGCACCTGAAGGTGGAGCAGTCCGGACGACCCGATTTCAACAGCGAGGTCGATGCCTTCACCACGCTCGTGAACACCTGGGAAACGCTGACTTTCGACTTCGGCCCTGCGGGCAAGCACTTCGTTCCCAGCGGTCCCGGACCCAACGACTACTACGATGACCCTGCGTCGCCCAGCTATCAGCCCACGTCACAACTGGATGTGAGCAAGACTTTCAACAAGGTCAACATCTTCTTCGACTACGGCCTGGGGCTTGCTGGCTACGGCGCCTCGCCGGGCACTCGCGTCTTCTACTTCGACGACGTGAGGTTCGTGGGTCCGTGAACCGGCGGTGCCGTGCTGTGCACGGCACACTGCATCGGCTCTAGTGGCTGGTCACCGGGTGTCGCGGTACCTTGTCGTTCTTTCCCATGGGAGCCATGTCCAACAAGTTCTCCCCCGAGTGCTCTGCGGCATTGGCGGCCTCAACGCCCGCTTCGCATAGCAGCACGAGCGCTCGACAGCGTGGGTTGGGTCGCTAGCATCTTCGTGCGAAGCATGAAATCGCTCTCGCACTCCGTCGTCGGCGCCGTCCTCGCCTATGAGCCCGCTCGGATCCGCGGCCGTGACGGCATGCGCTAAACGCTGGTTCGCGCATGCTTGAAGACCGCACTCACAAGACCGCCTTCTTCAGCGCACCGCAGTCGGTGACCTCGCTGGTGGCTGCCGTCCTTGAGCCGGCATTGACCGCGCTGGCGTTCCTCCTGATCACGGTCGCTTATGGGCAGCCCGTGCTGCGCTCGGATCTGGCCCTGTGTGTGCTTGTCGTTGCGCTCACCTTTCCAGGTCACAACCGGTTCAAAGATCGGCCGCTCCATGTTGGCACGGAAATCCTTGGCTCCTGGATCATCCAGCTTGCAATCCTGTGGTTGTGCGGCTATGCGACCAACAGCCAACCCTTGTTCAGCAAGGAGGTGCTGCTGACGTGGGCGCTGGTCACGCCGCTGCTGCAATGGCTCGCTGTGGCCTCAGGGCGCACGATCCTTCGCCGCCGTGCCACCCAACCGGCGCTGCGTCATTCCGCGATCGTGGTCGGTGCCGGGCCGCTGGGTTTCAAGGTGGCGCGCACCCTGCAGGAAAACCGCGAGGAGGGCCACGATTTTGCGGGCTGGTTCGACGACCGAACCGGTGTTCGGGTCCACGCAGACGCCGCTGCGTTGATGCTGGGCACATTGAAGGATGTAGCGCCCTACACCCGCACCCACGGCGTCAAGGAGGTCTACATCACGCTGCCGCTGGGTTCTCAGCCGCGCATCCTCGAATTACTGAAAAGTGTGCAGGGCACCACCGCGTCGATCTTCTTCGTGCCCGACGTCTTCGGCATCAGCATCATCCAGGGCCGCCTGCAAGACATCAACGGCGTGCCCGTCGTGGGCATCTGCGAAACCCCTTTCACGGGGACCAACGAGCTGACTAAGCGCCTATCCGACATTGTGATGGCCTCGATCATCCTGGCCGTGATCGCACCGGTGCTGTTGGTGATCGCGCTCGGGGTGAAGTTGACCTCGCCAGGGCCTGTGCTCTTCCGGCAGCGCCGCAACGGTCTGGATGGCAGCGAGATCTGCGTCTACAAATTCCGCTCGATGACAACGCAGCACCGCATGCCCGCAGTCGCGCAAGCCGCCCAAGGCGATGCACGCATCACCCCCTTCGGTTCCTTCCTGCGCCGCACATCGCTCGACGAGCTCCCGCAGTTCATCAACGTACTGCAGGGGCACATGAGCATCGTCGGCCCGCGGCCGCACGCGGTCGATCACCACGAGAGGTACCGCGAACTGATCCGGGCCTACATGGTGCGGCACAAAGTCAAGCCCGGCATCACGGGTTGGGCACAAGTCAACGGCCTGCGGGGTGAGACCGAGACCATCGAGAAGATGGAGGCCTGTGTCGGATTCGATCTGGAGTACTTGCGCAACTGGTCGCTAGGGCTGGACCTGGAGATCATCGTGCGCACGTTGCGAGTGGCCGTCTTCGAGCGCAAGGCTCACTGAGCTGCACCATGCGCCGCTACACTGCCCCACCCCAAAAATTATGGCCTCCCATGACGACCCAGAAGCGATCGCGCATCGGCAAACCATCCAGGAATGCACGCGGCAACGGGCCCGTCACGATCGGTATGGTGGCGGATGCCGCAGGGGTCTCCGCCAGCACGGTGTCGCGTGTGCTCAACGGAACCGCGATCGTCAGTGACGCCAAGAAGCAGGGCATCGACGAAGCCATCGCCAAGCTGGGCTTCGTGCCGAACCCCATTGCCCGCGGCCTTGCCGGCGGTCGCACCTTCAGCATCGGCGTGGTCACGCAGGCCCTCGACAGTCCGTTCTACGGCGCTGCGATGCGCGGCATCGAGGATGAATTGCTGCCTGCCGGCTACAGCGCGCTGTTCGTCAGCGGGCACTGGGATGCGCCGACGGAGGCTCGATGCATCGACGTCTTGCAGTCGCGGCGCGTCGACGGCATCGTCGTGCTCACCGGGCGACTGACGGACCAGGCGCTGAAGGCCTATGCGAAAGCGATGCCCTTGGTCGTGACTGGCCGCACGCTCAGGGCCGCGGGACTCTTCACGCTGAACTTCGACAACTTCGAAGGCGGGCAGCTAGCAACGCAGCACCTGATCCAGCTCGGGCATAGGCGCATCGCCTTCATCGCGGGCGACACCGGCCACCCGGACGCCACCGAGCGCCTGCGCGGCTACCGCAGCGCGCTCGACGCGGCGAACATCGCCTTCGATCCGGCACTGGTCGTTCCCGGCGAGTATCACGAACTCAGCGGGCTGCTCGCGGTCGACCGCCTGTTGGCGACGAATCAACGCTTCACCGCGATCTTCGCGGCCAACGACCAGATGGCATTGGGCGCTGCGCTCGGCTTGCAGAGACATTCGCTGCGCGTGCCGGAAGACGTTTCCATCGTCGGTTTCGATGATCTGCCGACATCGCAGTATGCGATTCCGCCGCTGACCTCCGTTCAACAGCCGGCCTACGAGCTCGGGCGCCTTGCGGCCTCGGCGATGTTGCAGTTGCAAGCGGGCGTCAAGCCCACTGCGGAAGTCCCGCGACCGCGCCTGATCGCGCGCGAGTCGAGCCGCCGCCTGCACGGCTGAGAACCCATGCTCCTGGGTTGCTGAGCAGCGTCGCATCGAGCCGACGCCGTCGAGGGTTGATTCTGTTGACACGCGCAGCGCGCACACACTAAGCTATGAAAGCGCTTTCACCTTAGCCCTCCCTTGATACCGCCCGTCAAATTGAGGGCCCGCTTGGGATGGCAGTGGGTCGGACGCGGACGAACGGGAGCAGCGATGTGGGCGAGGTGTCGAGTATGCAGGCATGGTCGAATCGGCGTGGGGCTGTGCCTTGCCTTCGTGCTGCTGTCCGCCGCGCATGCCCAACAGACGCTGATCGTGGCCGCCTATCCGGCCGTCGACGAAATCGTCAAGTCCGCGATCCCGGCCTGGAAGCGCTTGCACCCGACGGTCGAGATCAAGGTCATCAGCCGCCAGTTCAGCGATCACCACACAGCCATGACCACGGCGCTGTCGACATCGTTCTATCTGCCTGACGTGATGGCACTCGAAGTCGGCTATGTCGGCCGCTTCGCCCAGGGTGGCGGGCTCGATGACCTGTCGAAGGCACCCTACGACATCAAGAAGTTCCAGTCCCGCTGGGTGCCTTACGCGATGCAGCAGGCCACCAACCGCAAAGGCGCCATCGTGGCCGCGCCGACCGACATCGGCCCGGGCACCTTGCTCTACCGCGTTGACGTCCTGGGCAAGGCTGGCGTCACTGAAGCCGAGATGACGCTGTCCTGGGAAAGCTACGTCGCCAGCGGCGCCAAGATCAAGGCCGCCACAGGTGCCTACCTGATGGCCCATGCGCGAGACATGAAGGACATCGTCATCCGCACCGGCATTCAGCCCGGCGAAGGTCTGTACTTCGACAACGAATCCAAAGTGCTGGTGAACTCGCCGCGCTTCGTGCGTGCTTTCGAGCTGGCACGCAAGGTACGCCGGGGCAAGCTCGACGCCCGCGTCGGCGCCTGGTCCAACGAATGGTCCGAGGGCTTCAAACGCGGCACGATCGCGACCCAGATGACCGGGGCCTGGCTGGCCGGACATCTGAATAGCTGGCTGGCCCCCGAGACCAAAGGGCAGTGGCGCGCTGCGCAGTTGCCCGAGGGCGCGCTGGCCGCGTACGGCGGCACCTTTCTCGCCGTGCCGCGCGGCACGCCGGCCGCGCACAAGCCGCTGGCGTGGGCCTTCATCCAGCTGATGACGCTCGACCGCGAGATGCAGCTCGGCGCCTTCAAGTCGCAGGACGCATTCCCTTCTCTCCTGGAAACCTACGACGATCCGTTCTTCGATCAGCCCATCGAATTTCTCGGCGGCCAGCGCGCGCGCGTCGGCTGGCGTGCGGCGGCCCAGCGCATCACGGCTGTCAGCGTGCACAAGCAGGATGCGTTTGCCGACGAAGTCATCAACACCGAACTTGACAAGGTGCTCGACCGCGGCAAGGACATTGGCGCGGCGCTGGCGGATGCCGAGCGGCTGCTCAAGCAACGCGCGTTTCGCTGAAGGGCACAACCGACCATGAAGCTGCCTGCCACCCTGCGCTTGTCGCCCACGCTGGCGCCGTACGTGTTCCTGAGCCCGTTCGTGATCCTGTTCGCCGTGTTCGGGATTTTCCCGCTCTTCTTCTCGCTGTACCTCGCGTTCCAGTCGTGGGAGCCGACCAGCGGTCTGGGTGCGATGGAGTTCGTCGGCCTGGGCAACTTCGCCTTCGCCCTACAGGATGAGTGGTTCTGGAAGTCGCTGAAAAACACGGCATGGCTCGCCGTGGCATCTGGCGTGCCGCAGCACCTGGTGGCCATCCCGTTGGCAGTCTTCATCCACACGTCGTTCAAGCGCCTTCGCAACGGTGTCGTCGGCGCCTACTTCATGCCCTACATCACGTCGACGGTGGCGATCGCGATCCTGTTCAGTTCGCTGTTCTCCACCGACTACGGCCTGATCAACGTCGGCATCAACATCCTCA
>JANOEG010000672.1:0-8376 GCA_031413095.1 Burkholderiales bacterium
GTGATCTTGCAGTCGGCCATCATCTCGGCCTCTTTCAAGGCCTGCTGGATCGATTGCACCGTAGCGTCGATGTTGACGACGACACCGCGCTTCAGGCCATGCGCCGGCGCGGTGCCGAGCCCGGCGACGCGCAGACCGCCCTCGGGCAAGACCTCGGCCACCACCGCCATCACCTTGGCGGTGCCGATGTCCAGACCGACGATCAAGTCCTTGAATTCTTTGGTGGCCATGCGTCCTCTTCTGTTGGCTCTTATCGAGATCCGTTGCTTTGCTGCGTCGCGGTCGTGATGCCCGCCAACCTCAATGCATAGCCGTCCGGGTGGCGCAGATCGGCCGCCACCAAGGCGCGTGTCTTGTCGCCGAAACGCGAGCTGACTTGCGCCAGCGTGCGCGCGAGCCGATCGACGCGGGCCACGACTTCGTCATCCGTGCCGCGGCCGAGTTCAAGCTTGGCGCCGCCGGCCAGTTCGGCGCGCCATGAGCCGCGGCTCGACAGGCGCAGCGTCTGTATCTGCTGCTCAACCGGCGACAGCGATGCGTTCAGGCGCTGGTGCAAGGCCAGCATCTGCGCCGAGCTGGCGTCCGCTCCGGCCAATGTGGGCAGTTGGACTTCGTCGGTCAGGTCCTTGACGTTGGCCTCGAAGACCTCACCGTGCGTGTTCACCAACCGCTCTTTGCGCAGCCCTTCGCCCTGCCACAGCGCCGCGGCCTGGTGCTCCTCGAGCGACACCGCCAGGCGGTTCGGCCAGACACGGCGCACAACGGCGCGACGCACCCAGGGCACGGCTTCGAAGGCGGCGCGCGCAGCGTCCAGATCGATGCTGAAGAAATTGCCGGTCAGCCGCGGCAACGCCGTGGCGCGCACCGCCGCGACGCTGCTGCGTTCGAGCACCGCATCGAGTGCGATCGCGCGCACCGTGAACATCGGCGAGCGCGTGGCCCACTTCACGACCTGCCAGGTCAGGGCGAGCAGCACGGCGCCGAAGATCACCGCGGCAACGCCATTCATCAGGCGCACGTCGGCCGGCAGCACCGCTGGTGCGCCTTTGAGCGTGGGCTTGCGGCTGGTCGCCATCTCAGTGTTGTCCGTCCAAGCGGGCGAGCGAGAGAATTTCCACACACAACGCTTCGTAGCCGAGGCCCGCGGCCGCCGCCGACTTCGGCACCAGCGAGTGGCTCGTCATGCCGGGCGAGGTGTTGATCTCGAGCAAGTACGGCTTGCGGTCGGTGCTGCGGACCATGAAGTCGGCGCGGGCCCAGCCGCGGCAACCGATGGCCTGGAAAGCTTCCACTGCCAGACGCTGGATCTCTTTTTCCTCCGACGCCGGCAAGCCGCTCGGCACGAGGTACTTCACGTCGTCGGTGAAGTACTTGTTCTGGTAGTCGTACTTGCCTTCGGGCGCAACGATCTTCACCACCGGCAGCGCGCGTGCGCTGTCGCCGCTGCCGAGGATCGGGCAGGTCAGCTCGTCGCCGCTGACGAACTCTTCGACCAGCACGACACTGTCGTACTTCATCGCTTCGGCAACGGCGCCCTGCATCTCGGAGTAGCCATTGACCTTGACGACGCCAATCGACGAGCCCTCGTGCGGCGCCTTGACGATCAGCGGCAGGCCGAGCTCGTCGGGCACGGTGCGCAGGCGCTCCCTGGTTTGCTGCGCGGCGTCCAACGTCAACGAGCGCGGCGTCGGCAGGCCCAGCGCGGACCAGACGCGCTTGGTCATCACCTTGTCCATGCCGATCGCGCTGGCCATGACGCCGCTGCCGGTGTACGGGATGCGGAGCAGTTCAAGCGCGCCTTGCACCGTGCCGTCTTCGCCGTGGCGGCCGTGCAGCGCGATGAAACAGCGCTCGAAACCTTCGCGCTTCAACTCGACCAGGTCGCGCTCGGCCGGGTCGAACGCCTGCGCGTCGATGCCCTGGCTCTTCAATGCCGCGAGCACGCCCTTGCCGCTCAGCAGCGAGACTTCGCGCTCGGCGCTGGAGCCACCGAGGAGCACTGCAACTTTGCCAAAACTCGTTGCGCTCATCGCCGGCCCCTCGTGTCACGCCGACGCAGCGCGCGCACCACCTTCCACGCCAGCTCGTTTTCTTCGATCACGTCGGTCAACACCGGCACGCGGCGGTCGTCCCAGGCCAAGCGCAGCGCCGGCTCCGCAGCAGGGGCGTCGTCGCGCAGTTCGTCGGTGAGCGTCGGCAACTGGCTGTCGCGCTCGGGTTGTTTCAGAAAACGTAGCGTGCTGACGACCTTGAAGGATTTCATGCGGCGCCTCCCAGCTCGACGATGCGCGGCGCGACATTGCCGATCGAGCCTGCGCCCATGACGATCACCACATCACCGGCCTTGGCCTGTTCGAGCGCGGCTTCGCTCAGGCCATCGACCTCGTCGACGAACACCGGATCGACCTTGCCGGCCACGCGCAGCGCGCGCGCCAGCGTGCGGCCGTCGGCGGCGACGATCGGCGGCTCGCCCGCGGCATAGACCTCGGTCAGCAACACCGCATCGGCGCTGCCCAAGACCTTGACGAAATCCTCGAAGCAGTCGCGTGTGCGCGTGTAGCGGTGCGGCTGAAAGACAAGCACCAGGCGCCGGCCGGGGAAGGCGCCGCGCGCGGCAGCGATCACCGCGGCCATCTCGGCGGGGTGGTGGCCGTAGTCGTCGACCACGGTGAAGGCGCCAGCGCCATCGCGCGATTTCACTTCGCCATAGCGCTGGAAGCGGCGGCCGACGCCAGCGAACTTGGCCAGCGCGGAGGCGATCGGCGCGTCGGGCAGTTCCAGCTCGGTGGCCACGGCGACCGCTGCCAACGCGTTGCGCACGTTGTGCTCGCCCGGCAGGTTCAGCGTGATCGCCAGCGGCTTCATCGTCACGCCGTTGCGGCGCTCGACAACGAAGCGCATCTGCCCGCCCGGCAACGCCTCGACCTTCGTCGCACGCACTTCGCAGCCGGCCTCGAAGCCATAGCGGATGACCCGCCGTGACACCATCGGCACGATCGACTGCACGCCCGGGTCGTCGCCGCAGACGATGGCGGCGCCGTAGAACGGCATGCGGTGCAGGAAGTCGACGAAGGCTGCCTTCAGCCGCGCGTAGTCGTGGCCGTAGGTCTCCATGTGATCGCCGTCGATGTTGGTCACCACCGACAACACCGGCATCAGGTTCAGGAACGAGGCATCGCTCTCGTCGGCCTCGACGACGATGTAGTCGCCCGAACCCAGACGCGAGTTCGCGCCAGCGCTGTTGAGGCGCCCGCCGATGACGAAGGTTGGGTCCAGGCCGGCTTCTGCGAGCACGCTCGCCACCAGCGACGTGGTCGTTGTTTTGCCATGCGTGCCGGCGATCGCGATGCCGCGCCTCAGGCGCATCAGCTCGGCGAGCATCACCGCGCGCGGCACCACCGGCACCCGCGCAGCACGGGCCGCAATCACTTCTGGATTGCCGCCGCTGACGGCTGTTGACGTGACCACGGCGCCTGCCCCTGAAATCTGCTTGGCGTGATGACCGACGTAGGTCGTGATGCCGAGCGACTTCAGTCGCTGCAGCGTTGCGCTGTCACTCTGGTCGCTGCCACTGACCTTGTAGCCGAGGTTGTGCAGGATCTCGGCGATGCCACTCATGCCCGAGCCGCCGATGCCCACGAAGTGAAGATGCTTGACGGCGTGTTTCATCGCTTGTTCACCAGGGATTCGATTTCATCGGCGACCCGCGCCGCAGCGCGGGGGCGACTCAAGGCGCGCGCCTTGTCGGCCATCGTCAACAGCGACGTGCGGTCCAGGCCGCGCAACAGATCAGCCAGCTTCTCGGCCGTCATCTCGGCTTGCGGCAGGTGCAGCGCGGCGCCGTGTTGCGCCATGAACATCGCGTTGTCACGCTGATGCGATGTGGTGCTGACGATCAGCGGCACCAGCACCGACGGCACACCGGCCGCGCAGAGTTCGCTCACCGTCACCGCCCCAGCGCGGCACACGATCACGTCGCAAACGGCCAGGCGTGCGGCCATGTTGTCGATGAAAGGCAGCACTTCGACATCACCATCGGTGGGGATGCCAGCGTCTGCATAGGCGGCCTTCACATCATCGCGATTGAGCGCGCCGGTCTGATGCACGACCAGCGGCCGCTGTGCCGGATCGATCAACGCCAGTGCCTTCGGCAGCGTTTCATTCAGCACCCGCGCACCCAAGCTGCCGCCGACGACAAGCAGACGCAGCGGCCCGTTGCGCTGCGCAAATCGCTCCTGCGGCGCGGCCATTTCCTCGATCTCGGCACGCACCGGGTTGCCGGTGACGACGGCGTTTTTCGTTTTGGCTGCGGCCGCACCATCGAAGCCGAAGGCCACGCGATCGGCGACCGGCAGCAGCGCACGGTTGGACAGCAGCATCGACGCATCGGCGTTGACGAGCACCAGCGGCTTGCCGAGCAACGACGCCATCAGGCCACCAGGGAAGCAGACATAACCGCCCATGCCGAGCACGGCGCTCGCGCTGCGGCGGCGCAGGATGCCGATGCACTCGAAGAACGCCTTGAGCAAACGGAAGCCGCCGGTCAGCGTGTGCAGGAGGCCTTTGCCGCGCATGCCGGAGAACCCGATGGCATCGAGCACGATGCCGGCGCTGGGCACGAGGCGGTTCTCCATGCCCTGCTCGGTGCCGAGCCAGCTCACGCTCCAGCCGCGGTGCTGCATTTCCTGCGCGACCGCGATGCCGGGGATGACGTGGCCGCCGGTGCCAGCGGCCATGATGACGAGGTGGTTCATCTACCGCCTCGCATCAAGCTGCGGTTTTCCATGTCCACTCGAAGCACGATGGCCAGTGCGATCAGATTCATCAGGATCGCCGAGCCGCCGTACGACATCAGCGGCAACGTCAACCCCTTCGTCGGCAGCACGCCGAGGTTCACGCCCATGTTGATGAAGGCCTGCACGCCCATCCACAGGCCGACGCCCTGCGTCATGAGCCCGGCGAAAACGCGGTCGAGCGCCACGGCCTGACGGCCAATCATGAAGATGCGCCGCGTCAACCAGAAGAAGGCCGCAATGACGACAAAGACGCCGATGAAGCCGAGCTCTTCGCCGATCACGGCGAGAAGAAAGTCGGTGTGTGCTTCAGGCAGGTAGTGCAGCTTCTCGACCGACGAGCCCAAGCCCTGGCCGAAGATTTCGCCGCGGCCGAAAGCGATCAGAGAGTGCGTGAGCTGATAGGCGCGGCCCTGCGCATACAGCGGATTCCATGGATCGAGGTACGCAAAGATGCGCTCGGCACGCCACGGTGACAGCGCGATCATCAACACGAAGGCGCTGACGAGCACGAGCGCGGCCAGCACGAACATGCGGCCGTTGACGCCGCCCAGGAAGAGGATGCCCAGGGCGATCGCCGCAATGACCATGAACGCGCCCATGTCAGGCTCGAGCAGCAGCAGCACACCGATAACGCCCAGGGCAATCGCCATCGGCGTGACCGCATGAAAAAAGTTCTCGCTCGCATCCATCGCGCGCGCATCCATCTTGCGCACCATGTAGTTGGCGGCGTAGAGCGCGATGCCGAGCTTGGCCAGCTCGCTGGGCTGGAAGTTCAGCAGGCCCAGCGGGATCCAGCGCCGTGCGCCGTTGACACCCTTGCCGATGAACGGGATCAGCACCAGCACGAGCAATCCGAGCGCTGCAACGAAGATGTGCGGCGCGTACTTTTCCCAGACGCGAATCGGCACTTGCAGCACGGCCAGCGACGCGGCAAATGCAATCGCCAGCGAAATGGCGTGGCGGACAAGGAAGTGCGTCGGCGAGTAGTGGGCGAACTTCGGGTTGTCGGGCAAGGCGACCGTGGCCGAATAGACCATCACCAAGCCGAGCACGAGCAGACCGCAGATCACCCAGAGCATCGGCTGGTCGATGTCGGACACGCGCTGCGCGCGACCGGGGTGCGTACCAGTCCAGTCGCGGATCGGCACGGCAGGGGTTTCTGCCTCACCGGCGAAGCGCAGGCGCATTTGTTCGAAGCGGTTGCGCATCTGTGCGATCACGTCACCACCTCGCCCCGCGCAGCGGCGCGTGCTTGCACGGCGGTCACAAACACTTCCGCGCGGTGCGCGTAGTTGCGGAACATGTCGAGGCTCGCGCAGGCGGGGCTGAGCAGTACCGCGTCGCCTTCTCGTGCCACGGTGAAACACCAATCGACGGCGGCTTCGAGCGTGTCGTGGCGCTGCAAGGCAACGCCACTGTTGGACAGCACCGCTTCGATCGCGCCGGCATCCTTGCCGATCAGCGCCACGGCGCGCACGTGTTGTGAAACCGGTGCGGCCAGTGGCGTGAAGTCCTGGCCCTTGCCGTCGCCACCCAAGATGACGATCAGCTTGCTCGGTGACTTGTCAGCACCGAGGCCGTTCAATGCCGCGACCGTGGCGCCGACATTGGTGCCCTTGCTGTCGTCGAACGCTTCAACGCCGCCAACGCTGGCAACAAAGGCCACGCGATGCGGCTCGCCGCGGTACTCGCGCAGGCCGTGCAGCATCGGCGCGAGCGGACAGCCGATGGCGGTGGCGAGCGCCAGCGCAGCGAGCGCGTTGGCCGCGTTGTGCCTGCCGCGGATGCGCAGCGCGTCGGCCGGCATCAGGCGCTGCAGGTGCAACTCATCGGGCTGCACCGGCGCGCCGCGCTTGCGCGCGCCGGGCTGCTCGTCGCTGACCGCGCGCACCAACCAGGCCATGCCGTTCTCATTGACGAGGCCGAAGTCGCCAGCGAGCTGCGGCACATCGAGGCCGAACGTCACCACCTCACGATAGACAGGTTTCGTTTTGCCTCTGACGATCACCGGCTGCGGCGCCATCACGGCCACAAGCGCGTCGTCGCGGTTGAGCACCATCGCCCCGTGTTGACCGAAGACGCGCGTCTTGGCACCGGCGTACGCGTCCATCGAACCGTGCCAGTCGAGATGGTCCTGCGTCACGTTGAGCACCGTCGCAGCGGCGGGCTCGAAACCGCGCGCGCCGTCGAGTTGGAAGCTCGACAGCTCGAGCACCCAGACTTCGGGCAACGGCAGCGCCTGGCCCTCTTCGTCCTTCGCATCGAGCGCCTCAGCCAGCGTGTCGAGCATCGTCGGCCCGATGTTGCCGGCCGTGGCCACGCGGCGGCCGCAGCGCTCGATCAGCAATGCGGTGAGCGCCGTCGTCGTCGTCTTGCCGTTGGTGCCGGTGATGGCGACGACCTGCGGCGCGTACGCGCGCTCGTCTTTGAGGTCGGCCAACGCACGAGAGAACAAGTCGAGTTCGCCCTGAACTGCCAGGCCCTGGTCGCGTGCCGCCTTCGACAGCGCTGCCACGCGCTCGTCGCGCGGCGACAGTCCGGGGCTCTTCAACACGAGCTTCACACCGTCGAGCGCTTCGACCGACAGCACGCCTGTGACGAGCGTCGCCGCAGGCACCGCCAACGCCAGCGCCTCGGCCTTTGGCGGCTGCTCGCGCGAGTCCCACACACGCACTTGCGCGCCATGCCGCGCGCACCACGCGGCCATGGCCAAGCCCGACTCGCCGAGGCCGAGCACGAGAACGGTGATGCCTTGAAGGAATTTCATCTCAGCTTCAAGCTCGCCAAACCAACCAGACACAGCAGCATCGTGATGATCCAGAAACGGATCACGACCTGCGTCTCCGGCCAGCCTTTTTTCTCGAAGTGGTGGTGCAGCGGCGCCATCAGCAAGATGCGCCGGCCTTCGCCGTAGCGCTTCTTCGTGTACTTGAACCACATCACCTGCAGCATCACCGACAGCGCTTCAACGACGAAGATGCCGCCCATGATCGCCAGCACGATTTCCTGGCGCGTGATCACCGCGATCGTGCCGAGCGCGCCGCCGAGCGCCAGCGCGCCGACATCGCCCATGAAGACATGCGCGGGATGCGCGTTGAACCAGAGAAACGCCAGGCCCGCGCCGGCCATCGCCGCGCAGAAGATCAGCAGCTCACCCGCGCCCGCGATGTAGGGGAACAGCAGGTACTTCGAGAAGTTGGCGTTGCCAACGACGTAAGCAAAGACGCCGAGCGCCGAGCCCACCATCACCACCGGCATGATCGCCAGGCCATCGAGACCGTCGGTGAGGTTGACCGCGTTGCTCGCGCCGACGATCACCAGGTACGTCAGGATGATGAAGCCCCAGACGCCGAGCGGGTAGCTCACGGTCTTGAAGAAGGGCACGAAGAGGTCGGCCTTGGGCGGCAGGTCGGTGGAGAAGCCGCTGGTGATCCAGCGCATGAAGAGTTCGAGCACACGCAGGTTGGTGTTCTCGCTGACGGCAAAGGTCAGGTAGAACGCGGCGACGAGGCCGATCACCGACTGCCAGAAATACTTCTCGCGCGAGCGCATGCCTTCCGGGTCTTTGTTCACCACCTTG
>JANOEG010000673.1:0-14063 GCA_031413095.1 Burkholderiales bacterium
CGCCATCGGCGCCGGTTCGCTGTTCGTCAACATCGGCGAGCGCACCAATGTCACCGGCTCGAAAGCGTTCGCACGCATGATCCTCGGCGGCGAGTTCGAACAGGCGCTGGCCGTCGCCCGACAGCAGGTCGAGAACGGCGCGCAGATCATCGACGTCAACATGGACGAGGCGATGCTGGATTCGAAAGCGGCGATGGTGCGCTTTCTGAACCTGATGGCCGGCGAGCCCGAGATCGCGCGCGTGCCGGTGATGATCGACTCGTCGAAGTGGTCGGTGATTGAAGCCGGGCTGCAATGCATCCAGGGCAAGGGCATCGTCAACTCGATCTCGATGAAGGAAGGCGAGGCCGAGTTCCGTCGCCAAGCCACGCTCGTGCGGCGCTATGGCGCGGCCACGGTGGTCATGGCCTTCGACGAGAAAGGCCAGGCCGACACCTTCGAGCGCAAGACCGAGATCTGCGCGCGGGCCTACAAGATCCTCGTCGACGAAGTCGGCTTTCCGCCGGAAGACATCATCTTCGACCCGAACATCTTTGCCATTGCCACCGGCATCGAAGAGCACGACAACTACGCCGTCGATTTCATCAACGCCACGCGCTGGATCAAGCAGAACCTGCCGGGCGCGAAGGTGTCGGGTGGCGTGTCGAACGTCAGCTTCTCGTTCCGCGGCAACGACCCGGTGCGCGAGGCGATCCACACTGTGTTTCTGTATCACGCGATCAAGGCCGGCATGGACATGGGCATCGTCAACGCCGGCATGGTCGGCGTTTATGACGATCTCGATTCGGAGTTGAAAGAGCGCGTCGAAGACGTGGTGTTGAACCGGCGCAAGGATTCCGGCGAGCGCCTGATCGAAATCGCCGACCGCGCCAAGAGCATCGGCAAGGACGACAGTGCGCGCCTGGCGTGGCGTGCCAACCCGGTCAACGAGCGCCTGAGTCACGCGCTGGTGCACGGCATCACCGACTTCATCACCGAAGACACCGAAGAGGCGTGGCAGGCGATCTTGGCCAACGGTGGCCGGCCGCTGCACGTGATCGAAGGGCCGCTGATGGCGGGCATGAATGTCGTCGGCGACTTGTTCGGCCAGGGCAAGATGTTCCTGCCGCAGGTCGTGAAGTCAGCGCGCGTGATGAAGCAGGCGGTCGCGCATCTGCTGCCTTACATCGAGGCCGAGAAGAAAGCGCTGGTCGATGCCGGCGGTGAAGCCAAAGCCAAGGGCAAGATCGTCATCGCCACCGTCAAGGGCGACGTGCACGACATCGGCAAGAACATCGTCACCGTCGTGCTTCAGTGCAACAACTTCGAAGTGGTCAACATGGGCGTCATGGTGCCGTGCCAGGACATCCTGGCCAAAGCCAAGGTCGAAGGCGCCGACATCATCGGCCTGTCGGGCCTGATCACGCCGAGCCTCGAAGAGATGCAGCACGTGGCCGCCGAGATGCAACGCGACGAGTGGTTCCGCATCAAGAAGATTCCGCTCTTGATCGGCGGCGCGACAACCAGCCGCGTGCACACCGCCGTCAAGATCGCGCCGCACTACGAAGGCCCTGTCGTCTATGTGCCCGATGCGTCGCGCAGCGTCGGCGTGTGCAGCGATTTGCTGAGTGATGAGCGCGCGGCGAAGTTCATCACGGACATGACGGCCGACTACGACCGCGTGCGCGAGCAGCACGCGAACAAGAAGGTGGCCAAGATCGTGCCGCTGGCCGAGGCGCGCAAGAACAAGACGAAGATCGACTGGGCCGCCTACACGCCGACGAAGCCGAAGTTCCTCGGCCGCCGCGTTTTCCGCAACTACGACCTCGCCGAGATCGCGGCCTGTATCGACTGGACGCCGTTCTTCCAGACCTGGGATCTGGCCGGCAAATTCCCCGAGATCCTGCGCGACGAGATCGTCGGCGCCGAAGCCACGCGCGTCATGTCCGACGGCAAGCGCCTTTTGCAGCGCGTGATCGAAGGCCGCTGGCTGCAGGCGCATGGCGCGATCGGCCTGTATGCCGCGCAGCAAGTGAGCGACGACGACATCGCGTTCTTCGGCGACGAATACCGCAGCAGCACACCGCTGATGACGTGGCACGGCCTGCGCCTGCAGACCGAGCGCCCGGTGATCGATGGCGTGGCCAGACCGAATCGCTGTCTGGCCGACTTTGTCAGCCCGCACGACAACGACTACGCCGGCATGTTCGCCGTGAGCATCCACGGCGTCGAGAAGAAGGAAGCGCAATTCCTTGCCGACCACGACGACTACTCGGCGATCATGTTGAAGGCCCTGGCCGATCGTCTGGCCGAAGCCTTCGCGGAGAGGCTGCATCAGCGCGTGCGCACCGAGTTCTGGGGCTATGCGCCTGACGAGTCGCTCGCCAACACCGACCTCATCGCCGAGAAGTACCAAGGCATCCGTCCCGCGCCCGGCTACCCGGCGTGCCCCGACCACACGCCCAAGCGCGCACTGTTCCGCACGCTCGGTGTGGCCGAACTCAGCATGGGCCTGACGGAGAGTCTGGCGATGACGCCGGCGTCGAGCGTCAGCGGCTTCTACATCGCGCATCCCGATGCGGCGTACTTCAACGTCGGTGCGATCGGCCAAGACCAGTTGCTGGATTGGGCCGATCGCAACGCAATCGACAAGGCCGCTGCCGAACGGGCGCTGGCGCCGTTGTTGGGCTGATTGGCGGCCCGCCGCATCACGACCGCGGGTCGGGCACGAACCCGGGAAACGGATCGGGCACCACGCGTCGCGGTGCGATGACGCCGCTGGCGACGAGGTTGGCATGGCTGTCGTAACGCACCTGCACGATCTCGGCCGGCTGCGACGTGGCGCGTTCGAAAGACGTGCGGCCGATGGGAGAGTGTTCGCGTTCGCCGTGGCCCGTGCCGAGCTTCTCGGTGCGCGACGCCAGCGCTGCATCGCGTTCGCGCGCGGGCGTTGGTGAAGCTGCCGACGGTGAGGCTGGCGATCCTTCCGCCGAGGGGCCGTCGTTCATGCGGCGCTCAGACTCCTGCCGCCCCGCGCCATCGCTGCGTCCGCTCGAGTGCGGGACGGGCTCAAACGGCTGCGGGCGTGGCGGCGGCACGCGCTCGCGGAACGCCGCCACGCCGATCACGCCGACGTTGTGCGGGCGGTCCGTGCGCGCCGCATACGAGTCGGGCAGGGCGGTGAAATAAAACGCAGCGGCTTCGTTGTCGCTCTTGCGCCAGCCGGTGATGTCTGCGCTCTGCCAAGGCGAGAGCACATATCCGGTTTGTGCGGTCGCCGCGGTGTCGCCGCTGATGGCGTTGACGCCATCGACCGACAGCACGACCAGCACACGAGCGCTGCTGCGGTTGATCAGCCGCACGGCATAGCGCTCGCCCGGGCGGCCAGCGACGTAGGTGCTGCCTCGGTAACGGTGCGTCTTCAGTGCCGCGTTGCCAGCGCGGTCGATGATCTGAACGTCCACCAGATTGCCGGTGGTGGCACGCACCGGCGCCGCCACGCAACCGCTCAAGGCCGCCGCTGCGGCCGCCACGAAGATGACTCGGCGTTGGATCATGCGGGTTCTCCAATAAAAGGGTTTGTGAAGTCGAGGCCAGACCTGATACGGCCGAGCATGGCCAATGGGGTCAAGCGCCGCTGGCCGTCCTGCGCACAAATGCGCACGCCTGCGGCTGCCGATGGCGTGGCAATCGCTGCGATGCGATGCGCTGCGATGCGAGTCAGCCGGCCGGCAACGCCCGCCGCCACTGCATCGCTTCGGCAATGTGCGTCGCACGGATGCCGTGACTGCCGGCCAGATCGGCGATCGTGCGCGAGACTTTCAACACGCGGTGCAGGCCGCGGCCGGTCCAGCCCAGGCGTTCGGCGGCTCGTTGCAGCAACGCGCGCGCGGCTTCGTCGAGCGCGCAATGGGCGTCGATGCCGGCAGGGCTGAGTTCGGCGTTGGCGTGGCCCTGGCGCTGCAGCGCGCGCTCGCGCGCCGCTTGCACGCGTGCGGCAACAACGGCACTGGTCTCGCCATCTCGTGCGCCCATCAGCTCATCGGGTTTGACGGCGGGCACGTCGACCTGGAGGTCGATGCGGTCGATCAGCGGCCCCGACAGTCGGCCCTGGTAGCGCGCCACGTGGTCGGGCGTGCAGCGGCAATGCCGGCCGCTGCCCGCGCTCGAACCCAGCCATCCACACGGACAGGGGTTCATCGCCGCAACGAGTTGAAAACGCGCTGGGAATGTGGCCTTGCGCGCGGCGCGCGAGATCGTGATGCGGCCGGTTTCCAGCGGTTCGCGCAAGGCTTCGAGCGCGCTGCGCGGCATTTCGGGCATCTCATCGAGGAACAAGACGCCGCCATAGGCCAGTGAGATTTCGCCCGGCCGCGGTGGCGAGCCGCCGCCGACGATGGCCGGCGCGGTGGCGCTGTGGTGCGGCGCACGAAACGGCCGCACTTTCCACTGCGCGCTGTCGAAGGCGCCCGCGAGGCTCGCGATGGCTGCGCTGGCCAGGGCTTCGGCGTCGCTCATCGGCGGCAGCAGGCCGGGCAGGCGTTGCGCGAGCATCGACTTGCCTGCGCCCGGCGGACCCACCATCAACAGGCTGTGCGCGCCGGCCGCGGCGATTTCCAAGGCACGCTTGGCGGTGGTTTGGCCGCGCACGTCGGCGAGGTCGGGCATCACGGCGCGGTTCGTGGTTGCGCGCACAGAGGTCGCGCGTGGCAATGGCACTGCTGCGTCGCCGGGTTGCAAAGCCGCCACCACGTCGAGCAAATGACGCGCGCTGCATACCGGTACGGACTCGGCCAGCGCCGCCTCGCGCGCGCTGGCTTCGGGCAGGACCAGCGTGCGTGAGCTCTCGCCTTGACCCAAGGCCAAGGCCAGCGCCAGCGCGCCACGCACCGGCCGCAGCTCGCCAGCCAAACTCAACTCACCGGCGAACTCGAAAGCCTGCAACGCATTGGCATCGATCTGCCCATCGGCGGCGAGGATGCCCAGGGCGATGGGCAAGTCGAACCGCCCGGAGTCTTTCGGCAACTCGGCCGGCGCCAGATTGACGGTGATGCGCTTGTTGCTGGGGAAGGTGAGGCCGCTTTGCAGCAGCGCCGCGCGCACGCGCTCGCGCGCCTCTTTCACTTCGGTGTCGGCCAAGCCAACGAGCGTGAAGCTCGGCAGGCCATTGGCCAGGTGCACTTCGACCTGCACCGGCGGCGCATCCATGCCGTCGAGTGCGCGGCTCATCACCACGGCCAAAGTCATTTCTCTCTCCTCGCCCTCCGGGCTTGTTGGTGCCGGCGATTCTGGTCAGTGCGCCGCGTGCAGTCGTTCCCTCTGAAGGGGGAGGCACTTGGATGGTGCAGACACCATCAATTCACCGTTGTGGTGCGCTCGGGGCTGCGCGCTCGGCGCGGTTGCGCCCTGGCCTGGGGCATGCATGCGGCTGTGGGCACGGCACGGAAGCTGCGAAAAGCAAGCAATCGTTTTTGGTCAACCTTTCATTGAAGGACGTACTCATGGCAAAGAAAACCCTCGCCGCACTGACTTTCGCGCTGGCTGCCACCGGCGGCGCGTTGCTGCCCACCGTTTCGCAGGCCCAGGTGGCCTTCAACGTCGGCGCGGTCACCGACTACCGCTACCGCGGCATTTCGCAGACGCGCGGTAAGCCGGCCATCCAGGGTGGCGTCGACTACGCCGCTGGCCCGTTCTACGTGGGCGCGTGGGCGTCGAACATCAAGTGGATCAAGGACTTTGGCGGTGACGCGAATGTCGAAATCGATGTCTACGGCGGCTACAAGGGGTCGATCAGCAAGGATCTCGGCTTTGACGTTGGCGTGCTGACCTACATCTACCCGAGCAACAAGCTCAACCCGAGCGCCAACACGACGGAAATCTACGGCGCGTTGACCTACGGGCCGGCGACGCTGAAGTACTCGCATGCACTTACCGACACCTTCGCCAACCCAGACAGCGAGAACAGCTACTACCTTGACCTGTCGGCTGGCTTCGACCTCGGCGGCGGCCTGATGCTGACGCCGCACATCGGCTACCAGAAGATCAAAGGCCCCTTCAGCGATCCAGGCTCCTACACCGACTATGCGGTGACCCTGTCGAAGGACTTCAGCGGCCTTGTCGTCAGCGGCGCGATCGTCGGCACCGATGCCGACAAGTCGTTCTACTCATCGCCCGTCAATGGCAAGGAGCTGGGCAAGACGACGCTCGTGCTCGGCGTCAAGTACAACTTTTAAGGGGACCAGCACCATGAAGATGGTCACTGCCATCATCAAGCCGTTCAAGCTCGACGAGGTGCGCGAAGCCCTCTCTGCCGTGGGCGTGCAAGGCATCACCGTGACTGAAGTCAAGGGCTTCGGCAGGCAGAAGGGCCACACCGAGCTGTACCGTGGCGCGGAGTACGTGGTCGATTTCCTGCCGAAGGTGCGCATCGATGCCGCCGTCGATGACGCGGTGGTCGATCGCGTCATCGAAGCGATCGAAGCCTCGGCGCGCACCGGCAAGATCGGCGACGGCAAAGTCTTCGTCATGCCGATCGAGCAGGTGCTGCGCATCCGCACAGGCGAGAGCGGCAAAGACGCGCTCTAAACCACCGCACACAACAACGACGACGACCACCATGTTGAAAAACCTATTTGCTTCCCTCGTGCTCGGTGCGGCCTTGTTCGGCCTGGCCGACACCAGCTTTGCGCAAGCCGCTTCGGCCCCTGTGGCCGAAGCGGCCTCTGCTGCAGCCGCGGCAGCAGCTCCGGCTGATGCCGCTTCGGCGGCCGCAGCGCCGGCAGCGCTGCCGGTGCCCAACAAAGGCGACACTGCCTGGATGACGGTGGCCACCGCCCTCGTCATCCTGATGACCATCCCCGGCCTGGCGCTGTTCTACGGCGGCCTGGTCCGCAGCAAGAACATGCTCTCGGTGCTGATGCAGGTCTTCATGGTGTTCTCGCTGATCACCGTGCTCTGGGTCATCTACGGCTACTCGTTGGCATTCACGGCGAGCAACCCGTTCTTCGGCACGCTCGACAAGCTGTTCCTGAAAGGGATCACGCCGGAAAGCGTCGCCGCCACGTTCAGCAAGGGCGTGTACCTGCCGGAGTTCACCTTCATCGCCTTCCAGGGCACGTTCGCAGCCATCACCTGCTGTCTGATCGTCGGCGCCTTCGCCGAGCGCATCAAGTTCTCGGCCGTGCTGCTGTTCTCGGTGCTGTGGTTCACCTTCGCCTACCTGCCGATCGCACACATGGTCTGGTACTGGGACGGCCCGGACGCGATCACGAACGACGCCACGCTGGCCACGGTGACGGCAAACGCCGGCTTCATGTGGGCCAAGGGCGCGCTCGACTTCGCTGGCGGCACCGTCGTGCACATCAATGCCGCGGTGGCCGGCCTGGTCGGCGCCTACGTCATCGGCAAGCGCGTGGGCTACGGCAAGGAGTCGATGCCGCCGCACAGCTTGCCCCTGACGATGATCGGCGCCTCGCTGCTGTGGGTGGGCTGGTTCGGCTTCAACGCCGGCTCCAACCTCGAAGCCAACGGCCTGACCGCACTCGCCTTCCTCAACACCATGATCGCCACCGCCGCTGCGGCGCTGGCCTGGTCGGCCGGTGAGGCGCTTATTCGCGGCAAGGCGTCGATGCTCGGTGCAGCGTCGGGCGCGGTGGCGGGGCTGGTGGCGATCACGCCAGCCTGTGGCTTCGTCGGCGTCGGCGGCGCGCTGGTCATCGGTGTTGTGGCCGGCCTGCTTTGCCTGTGGGGTGTCAACGGCCTGAAGCGCCTGCTCGGCGCCGATGACTCGCTCGACGTGTTTGGCGTCCATGGCATCGGCGGCATCACCGGAGCCTTGTTGACCGGCGTCTTTGCGGCGCCGAGCCTCGGCGGCACCGGCATCTGCAACTACGTCACCAACAAGTGCGGTGAGTGGGGCAGCATCGGCGGGCAGGTCTGGATCCAAGCGCAAGGCGTGTTCTGGACGATCGTCATCTCCGGCGTCGTCGCTTTCATCGCCTACAAGCTGGTCGATCTGACGATCGGTCTGCGGGTGGCCGAAGAAGAAGAGCGCGAGGGCCTGGACATCAGCTCTCACGGCGAGACGGCGTACAGCAAATAGGCTGCTCGCAGTAGAAACCAAAAAAGGGCCACCGCGAGGTGGCCCTTTTGCTTTCGTCCTCTTAGCGCCGCTTTTACTGGGGTGCGAGAAAACCGAACTCGGCCAGGCGCCTTTGTCCGGCCGTGCCGAGCATGAACTCGACGAAACCTTGCGCCTGCGGCGACGGCGGCTGCATCACCGCCAGGCCGTAGCTGCCGAATACGTTGATGGCGTCGGGCACCGCCAGCACTTGCAATGACGGCACTTCCTTGCGCGCGATCGCGGCGTTGGTGCAGTAGGTCAGGAAGACGTCGGCCTGGCCTGACGACACGAGCACGCCGTACACGTTGCGGTCGGCGGGCGGTGGCGGCGAGGTTGGGCCGCCGGTGAGTTGCAGCGCCTTGGTTTTCAAACGCTCGGCAGCGCCAGCCACGCCGCTCTTCTCGATGCGCTCGAACATCTCGAAAGCGTAGTCGCCAGACGGGTCGGCCTTCGGCGTCGAGGTGCCGACCTTGACGTCGGTGTCGAGCAATCGTTGCGCCAGCGTCTTGCCGCGCAACTCGAAACCCGGCGCGGCCAGCGCGCACAGGGCGTTGCGTGCGAAGGCTTGCACGGGTCGGGCCTTGCCGGCATCGGCCAGCGCGCGCGGGTGCTCCATGTTGGCCGAAGCGAACACGTCGGCGCGTTCGCCACTTTGCAAACGGTCGCGCAACAGGCCCGACGCGCCGAAGACGAAGTTCACTTTCGCGCCGCCGGGCGCGGCTTCGAAATCAGCCCCGATCTGCGTCAGTGCGCCACGCAAGCTGCCCGCCGCGTACACCGTCAGCGTGTTGGTTTGCTGTGCGCGCACCGTGGCGGGCAATGCCGTCACCAGCCCCGCCTGCAGCGCATCCCGGCGCCTCACGGCTTCGCGTTGGCGAAGAACAGTTGCTCGCCCTCGATCTTGTAGGCCGCAATCGCGGCCTGGCCTTTGGGCGACACCAGCCAATCGACAAAGGTCTGCGCCAATTCCTTCTTGACATGGGCGTGCTTGTCGGGATTGACCACCATGACACCGTACTGGTTGAACAGGCGCTTGTCGCCCTCGACGAGGATCGACAGGTCAGCGCGGTTCTTGAACGCGAGCCAGGTGCCGCGATCAGCGAGCACATAGGCATTGCTCTGCGCCGCGAGGTTCAGCGCCGGGCCCATGCCGCAGCCGCATTCCTTGTAGCCGGCGGGTTTGGCGGCGGCGACGTCGACGTTGGCTGCCTTCCAGTAGCGCAGTTCGGCGGCATGCGTGCCGCTCTTATCGCCGCGCGAGACGAAGCCTTGCGGTGACGCGCCGAGCTTGGACAGCGCGGTGTTGATGTCGCCGCCTTTCAAGCCCGCTGGGTCGGCCTTGGGGCCGATCAGCACGAAGTCGTTGTACATGACCGGCAGGCGCTTGACGCCCCAGCCGTCGGCAACGAACTTTTCTTCGGCCACCTGGTCGTGCACGAAGACCACGTCGGCGTCACCGCGGCGGCCCATGTCGAGCGCCTGGCCGGTACCGACTGCGACCACGCGAGCGTCGATGCCACTGTCCTTCTTGAACGCCGGCAGCAGGTGGCCGAACAGGCCGGACTGCTCGGTCGAGGTGGTCGAGGCGACGACGATAGTTTTGTCTTGTGCGTGGAGGGCCAGCGGCAATAAGAGGGCTGCGAGCGCGAGCATCCGGCGAGAAAACGAGAAGGTCATGGAGGTCCGTTGGTGATGGAAGGGTTGAATGGCCACAAGCCATTTTGCAAAGCAACCGCAGCGAAAACGATATGCCGCCGCGTTCATATGGCGCCGCAAGGGTTGCACTGGCAGCATGCCCTCCCGATGAAGCATGTGTTCTTATGGCTGGCCGCGTGGTTCAGCGCGGCGGCGTTCGCGCAAAACTGTCCGCTCGACCCGGCTGCGCCGCCCGGAGCCAGTTTGATCGTCCGCGCGCCAGCACAGGCGGTGCTGCATTTGAGCGCCGCCGATCTCGCCGCGCTGCCGCAGATCGAGCGCGTGCAGCGGCGCACACTCGCCAGCACAGACACTGCATCGCCGCCCGCGCTCGAACAGAGCGTGCGCTACAGCGGCGTGCTGCTGCGCGACGTATTGGCCCGCGTCGTGCCGGCCGACACGAACCGCGCGGTACGCACGCTGGTCTTCGAGGCGGTGGCCAGCGATGGCTACCGGGCCGTCTTCACCTGGGGCGAACTCTTCAACAGCAGCGCTGGTGAGCAGGTGCTGGTCATCGGCGCGCAGGACGGCCGGCCGCTCGGTGCCGAGCAGGGGCCGCTGGCGCTGCGCGCGCTGGCCGACCTGCGACCCGGCCCGCGCCATGTGCGGAACCTGTGCGGCCTGGCGGTGCGATGAAACCGCGGCGCCAGGGCATTCATCTGCAGTACCAGTTCGAGAGCGGCGGCCAACGCGGCGCCGAGATCGAGAACCCTGTCTTTGATCTGCTGTCGTCGCTGCAGGAGCACGGCTCGATCCGCCACGCCGCGTTGGCGCGTGGCCGCTCCTACCGCTACACCTGGGGCGAGTTGAAGCATTGGGAAGACGTGCTCGGCCAAGCGCTCGTGCAATGGACACAAGGCAAGCGCGCCGCGCTGACGCCGTTCGCGCAGCGGCTGTTGTGGGCCGAGCGACAGGCGCGTGTGCGCATGACGCCGCACATCGAAGCGCTGCGCGCCGAGCTGGCCAACGTGTTCGTGCAGGTGCACGGCAGCGAGCACGAGGTGTTGGAGGTTTTTGCCAGCCATGACCTCGCCTTGCCGCAATTGCAGGCCCTGGCGGCGCAGCAGCGGCGCCTGCACGTGAGTCTGCGTTTCGTCGGCAGCCAGGACGCCTTGCGCAGCCTTCAGGAGGGACGCTGCAACGTGGCCGGCTTTCATGTGCCGCGCCTCGCGGGTGGCTCGGCAGTGTTCTCGCAGGCGCTGCGACCCTTGCTCAAGCCCGGTCTGCACAAGCTGATCGGCAGCCACCGCCGCCAGCAAGGCCTGATGGTGCGCAAAGGCGTGAGCGCCGTGGCAGGCTTGCGCGACGTGGCCGAGCGCGCGCTGCGCTATGTCAACCGGCAAGCGGGCTCGGGCACGCGCTTGCTGGCCGATCACCTGCTGCAAGAAGCCGGCCTCGACGCCACGGCCATCGACGGCTTCGAGTCGCGCGTCGAGCACACCCATGTCGCCGTCGCTGCCGCCATCGCGTCCGGCGCGGCCGATGTGGGCTTGGGCGTGGAGGCGGCGGCACGCGAGTTCGGCCTGTCGTTCGTGCCCCTGGTCGAAGAGGACTACCACCTGGCGTGCTTGAAGGGCGCGCTGGAAACGCCAGCCGTGCAGCGCCTGCAACAGGTGTTGGCGTCGCCCGCCTGGACGGCGGCGCTGTCGTCGCTGGCCGGCTACGCGCCTCAGCGCAGCGGCGAGGTGCTGTCGCTGATCCGCGCGATTCCGTGGTGGCGCTACCGCACGGCGCGCCGCGAAGCGCACACCGCCGCGGCTTGAAGCCGGCGCTGTTCCGTTCTCGCGCACGTATGCAGGGTGAGTCATAGGGGATGACAGCCGCTATCAGCGCTGGCGCTTGACTTGAAGAATGAGGCATTCGATGCCCTCATCCTTTCAGGAGACGTTCTGATGACCGTTGCGATTTCTCTCCAGGTCAACGGCCGCACCGTGCAGGCCAATGTGGACCCGCGCACGCTGCTCGTGCAGCTGCTGCGCGAAAACTTGCAGCTCACGGGCACGCATGTCGGCTGCGACACCGCGCAATGCGGCGCCTGCACCGTGCACTTGAACGGCCGCGCGGTCAAAGCCTGCTCGATGCTCGCCTTGCAAGCGCAAGGCGGCGCGGTGACCACGATCGAAGGGTTGTCGCAGAACGGAACACTGCACCCGATGCAGGCCGCGTTCAAGGAGTGCCACGGCCTGCAATGCGGCTTCTGCACCCCGGGCATGGTGATGTCGGCGGTGAAGCTGCTCGAGGACAAGCCCGATGCCAGCGAGCAGGAGATCCGCGACGGCCTCGAAGGCAACATCTGCCGCTGCACCGGCTATCACAACATCGTCAAGTCGATCCAGCTTTGCCAGAGCGGCAAGGTCGGCGCGGCCGCTTGAGGAGCACGCCATGACCGACATGTCCAACTCGCCCATCGGCAAATCGCTGCAACGCCGCGAAGACGTTCGCTTCCTCACCGGCGCCGGCCAGTACACCGACGACGTGCTGCTGCCCGGTCAGACGCACGGCGTGTTTTTGCGCTCGCCCTATGCGCATGCGCGCATCAAGTCGATCGACACCAAAGCCGCCAAGGCCGCGCCGGGTGTGATCGCCATCTTCACCGGATCGGATTTGGCCGAGGCCAAGGTCGGCGGCCTGCCGTGCGGCTGGCTGATCCACAGCAAGGACGGCACGCCGATGAAGGAGCCGGCGCACCCCGTGCTGGCGCAGGGCAAGGTGCGCCATGTCGGTGACCAGGTCGCGCTCGTCGTCGCCGAGAGCGCCTGGCAAGCGAAAGACGCCGCAGAGCTGATCGAAGTCGACTACGACGAGCTGCGGCCGGTGATCGACATCAGCGGCGCCGACACGGCCGCCTCGTCCGTGCACGACGACGTGCCGAACAATGTCTGCTACGACTGGGGACACGGCAACAAGGACGCGGTCGACGCCGCCTTCAAGCAGGCGGCCAAGGTCAGCACGCTCGAGTTCGTCAACAACCGGCTGATCCCGAACGCGATGGAGCCGCGCGCGGCCAACGCGATGTACACCCGGCACGACGAGAGCTACACGCTCTACGTCGCCAACCAGAACCCGCACGTCGAGCGCCTGCTGATGAGCGCCTTCGTGCTCGGCCTGCCGGAGTCGAAGGTGCGCGTGATCGCGCCCGATGTCGGCGGCGGCTTCGGCTCGAAGATTTTTCTGTACGCCGAAGAGACGGCGCTGGTCTGGGCCAGCAAGCGCGTCGGCCGGCCGATCAAGTGGACGGCCGAGCGCAGCGAATCCTTTCTCACCGACGCGCACGGCCGCGACCATGCGACCAAGGTCGAGCTGGCGATGGACGGCAGCGGCAACTTCCTCGCGCTGCGTGTGAAGACGATCGCCAACATGGGCGCCTACCTGTCCACGTTCGCATCGAGCGTGCCGACGATCCTCTATGCGACGCTGCTGGCCGGTCAGTACAAGACGCCGGCGATCTACTGCGAAGTCAAGGCGGTGTTCACCAACACCGCGCCGGTGGATGCCTACCGCGGCGCGGGCCGGCCCGAGGCGACCTATGTCGTCGAGCGCATCGTCGAGCAGGCGGCCCGCGACATGAAGATGGACCCGGCAGCGATCCGGCGGCAGAACTTCATCACCGAGTTTCCGTATGCCACGCCGGTCGGCCTGACCTACGACACCGGCAACTACGCGGCGCATCTCGACAAGGCACTCGAGATCGCCGACGTCGCCGGCTACCCGGCGCGCAAGGCGGCCTCGGCCGCCAAGGGCAAGCTGCGCGGCCTCGGCTACAGCTGCTACATCGAGGCCTGCGGCCTGGCGCCGAGCAACATCGCCGGTGCGCTCGGCGCGCGCGCGGGCCTGTTCGAAGCCGGTGAAGTGCGCGTTCATCCCACCGGCACGGTGACGGTGTTCACCGGCTCGCACAGCCACGGCCAGGGTCACGAGACGACGTTCGCGCAGGTCGTGGCCGGCAAGCTCGGCATCCCGGTCGAGAACGTCGAGATCGTGCATGGCGACACGGGGCGCGTGCCTTTCGGCATGGGCACCTACGGCAGCCGCTCGCTCAGCGTCGGCGGCACGGCGATCGTCAAGGCGGTGGACAAGATCATCGCCAAGGGCAAGAAGATCGCCGCGCACCTGCTGGAGGCGGCCGACACTGACATCGAGTTCGAGAACGGCGAATTCAAGGTCAAGGGCACCGACAAGAAGGTGCCGTTCGGCTCGGTCGCACTCACCGCCTACGTGCCGCACAACTACCCGCTCGACAAGCTCGAGCCCGGCCTGAACGAAAACG
>JANOEG010000674.1:0-5082 GCA_031413095.1 Burkholderiales bacterium
GAGCACGGTGCGGCGTGCGGGGGTCATGCGAAAGGGGTGGGCGTGAAGCCCTGGGTACAACGGTGAACGCTCATTGTGCCGGGCCGCGCCGCCGAGGCGGGCACACGACGCATCGCCCCAGGGTGGCTCCACGAACTGCGCAAATCATGCCTTTGACGCATGTAGCCTTCAGGCTACACTTGTGCCGTGCGAGTAGAAAAGACCAACGAGTACGCAGAGTGGATCGATGCTCTCAAGGATCAAGCCGGTCGAGCCCGGGTGCTCGTCCGCGTTGAAAGGCTGATTGGCGGCAATCCTGGTCAACACAGGAATCTGACGGATGGTGTCTGCGAGTTGAAGATCGAATTCGGCCCAGGGTACCGGGTGTACTACTCGCAGCGCGGAACGCGGTTGTTGCTTTTGCTGGCCGGAGGCGACAAGTCGAGTCAGACGAAAGACATTCAGTCGGCCATCAAACTGGCCAAGAACTTCAAGGAGTGAGGCACATGCCCCGTACTGCAATCAAGACGACAAAAACTCGGACCACGACCTACGACGTTGCCGAGCATCTGCGCACACCGGAAGAAATGGCGGCGTACCTAGACGCATGGCTCGACGAAGCGCCCGACGATGCGGCAGGGATCGCCAAGGCGCTCGGAGACATCGCTCGCGCCAAAGGCATGAGCCAGGTGGCCAAGGACGCGGGTCTCAGCCGCGAGAGCCTCTACCGCGCGCTCAGTGCCGGCGGCAACCCGAGCTTTGCCACGGTGCTGAAGGTCGCGCGCGCACTCGGCGTCAAGCTGCATGCCGAGGCCGCGTAGCCATGTCGTACGACGCAATCGACCTGCATCACAAGCTCACGCTGTTCAACGACCATTGGTCGCCGCGCGCCGTGGCCGAGTACAACGGCCACGACGTGATGGTGGTCAAGGTGCAGGGCGAGTTCACGTGGCATTCGCATGCCGACAGCGACGACTTCTTTCTCGTGCTGCAGGGCGAATTGCAGATCGACCTGCGGGGCGGGCAGGAGGGCACCGTTACCCTCGGGCCGGGGCAGATGTTCATCGTGCCAAAAGGCGTCGAACATCGGCCGCGCGCGGTCGGTGAAGTTCACCTGCTGCTGATCGAACCTACCGGCACGCCCAACAGCGGCGATGTGCAAACGGCCGTGCCGCGCAGCGTGATCTGACGGGCGCGATAGAACTGGTGCTGGTTGGCGAAGAGGCCACCACTGTGGTGGCGCGCCGTCTGGTCAGCGAGTAACTGTCGTGGGTGGCGGGCGTGGCCTTCGAGCGCCATGACCTGGTATTCGACACCAACGCGATGCTGGCATCCGACATCGGCGACCGCAGCAAGTTCTACGCGCCACGCGGCCGCTTCTACCTGTTGCGCGACGCGCAGGCGTTCGTCGGCGTCGGTGCGCTGCAGCGCATCGATGCCATCACCGCGGAGATCCAGCGCATGTACGTTCAGCCGCCGTGGCGCGGCCGCGGCGCGGCGCGCTTGCTGCTCGACCGTTTGCTCGACAACGCACGTGCGATGGGCTGCGACGTGGTGCGCCTGGAGAGCCTGAAGAGCTTGGCGCCGGCGCATGGGCTGTACCGCTCGGCAAGTTTTGTCGAGGTGAAGCCGCACGATGACAACCGCATGCGGCTCTACCAGGACGAGGCGGCGCTCGATGGGTACAGCGACAGCGCGGTGTTCATGGCGCTGCGGCTGCCAAGGTAGGGGCGCTGCTTTCCACTAATTCATTCAGTACGTCCCGTGGTGTGCCCGGCACATCGACTATGGCAAAGTGAGTGCTTCATGCGAAGGGTGCCGCTGTGACAGGAACTGCTAGAGCCAAGGTGCTTTCGACGCTAGCAATGGTCGCAAAGAGCGCTGTACTGTTCACGGTGGGGCGATACGCGCTGAACGCGTTTCCGGACTGGTTTCCTGATCAGATGTGGTTTCTCAAGCCCTTGGTCTGGATTGCCATAGCTGTGGTCTTCACTTACTTGGTCATTCCCCCGTTTCTTCGCGTGGTTCAACATCAGGTGCAGGACTCGGATGTTCGAGATTGAAGACTGCGGATCGCAAAAGATAGGCGGTGCTTCGCGCGTGGCTCTCCAGATGGCACGCACACAATGCGGCCTAGCCGCTCATGCCGAACGTCAGCGCGGCAACACGATCGCATCGCCCGGCGCGAAGGCCACGCCCAGGGTTTCGCCAGCAGCCGGCGCGGGCGTCTCGGCCTCGGCGAACAGCAGCAATTCGCCCCAGGGCGAATCGACCAGCACCTCAAGGTGGCTGCCGAGGTAGTCGGCGCGCTTGCAGGTGCCCTGCAGCAGCGCCTGCGCTGGCGCCACCAGGTGCAGCCGGTGTGGACGCAGCGCCAGCGTCGCTTTGCCTGGTGCCGCACTCGCGGCTTGCACCGGCACTGCGACGCCCGCGGCAGAAAAGCGCAGACCCGAGGAGCCGTCGGCCACCAGTTCACCATCAACCAGGTTCGCGTCGCCGATGAAGTCGGCCATGAAGCGGCCGGCCGGTTCGCGGTAGAGCTGGTGCGGTATGCCTTGCTGCGCGATGCGCCCGCCGTCCATGACGATGATGCGGTCGCTGACAGCGAGCGCTTCGCTCTGATCGTGCGTCACGTAGAGCACGGTCAGCGACAGCGACTGTTGCAGCTCGCGGATCTCTTGCCGCACGCGGCGGCGCAGCTTGGCGTCGAGGTTCGACAGCGGCTCGTCGAACAGCAGCACCGCGGGTTCGAGCACGAGCGAGCGCGCGACGGCCACACGCTGTTGCTGGCCGCCGGAGAGTTCGGACGGCAAGCGTTTTTCCAGCCCCGACAGGCCGAGCATCTTCAGCTTGTCGGCTGCCATCGCTTCGGCTTCGGCGCGCGTCTTCTTCATCGACTGCGGACCGTAGCTGACGTTCTCCAGCACGTTCATGTGTGGGAACAGCGCATACGACTGGAAGACCATGCTGACATCGCGCTCGGCAGCCGACAGGTTCGTCACATCAGCGCCGCCGATCAGCACGCGCCCGCTCGACGCCGCTTCGAGCCCCGCCACCATGCGCAGCGTCGTCGTTTTGCCGCAGCCCGAGGGGCCGAGCAGCGTCACCAGCGTCGCCGGCTCGATCGTGAACGACACGCTGTCCACCGCGGTGACGTTGCCGTAGCGCTTGGAGACGTTGTCGAAGACGACGCCGCCGGCTTTGCTGTTGTTGCTTTTGTCGTTGTCGTTCATCTCAATGCCCTGTCACCAGTTCCGCTGCCGCGCGCCGCCCGATCTTCACGCTGCCGGTGAAACGCTGCACCAGCAGCAGCACCGTGAGCATGAAGACGATCAGCACCGTCGAGTAGGCAATCGCCAGCGGGTACTCGCCGGCTTCGACGCGGCCGATGATGTACACGGTGGCCAGGTTGTACTTGGCGGTGGCCAGGAAGATCACCGCGCTCACCGCGGTCATCGCGTGCGTGAACGAGAAGATCAGTGTGGCGACGATCGCGGGCTTCAACAGCGGCAGCACGACTTTCGTCAGCGTGCGCCACGTGGATGCACGCAGCGTCGAGGATGCTTCGTCGAGGCTCTTGTCGATCTGCGCCAGTGCCGCGATGCCGGCTCGCACCCCCACCGGCATGTTGCGGAAGACGAAGCACAGGATCAGGATCGCCAGCCCGCCGGTCAGCTCCAGCGGCGGCACGTTGAAGGCGACGATGTAGGCCACGCCGATCACCGTGCCCGGCACGGCGAAGGCGACCATCGTCAGGAACTCGAAGGCGCGGCGGCCGGCGAACTGCTGGCGCGTGATCACGTAGGCGGCGAGCAGACCGACGATGGCTGTCAGCGGCGCGGCGATGGCCGCCACTTCGACGGTGGTGAAGAAGCTGTTCCACGCCGAGCCGACGAAGGCCGGCCCGCCGTCGCGCCACTCGATGTCGAAGCCTTCCTTGAAGTGCGCGATCACCGGCGTCATGTCGCCGCGGCCGATGTCCTTGACGAAGCCGCCGACGAGGATCACCGCATAGCAGGCCAGCGTGAAGACGATCCACGCCATCGCGAAGCCGACGCAGGCGCGGCGCAAACCATCCGGCAGTTGCGCCGGCAGCCCCGAGTCGCCCTTGCCGCTGACGCTGACATAGCTCGCCTTGCCGAGCCAGCGCTGCTGCAGCCAGAAGGCGATCAGCGTGAAGGCCAGCAGCACGGTGGCCAGCGCGGCGGCGCGGCCGGGCTCGTGCTGCGCCCCGGCCACGGCGAAGAAGATCTTGGTCGACAGCACTTCGTAGTTGCCGGCGAGCACGACCGGGTTGCCGAAGTCGGCCAGGCTCTCGACAAAACCGAGCAGGAACGAGTTCGCCAGCGCCGGCCGCAGCAGCGGCCAGGTCACGGTGCGAAAGACCCGTGCGCGCGACGCACGCAGCGTCTGCGCCGCTTCTTCGAGTGACGGACTCACCGCAGCGAGCGCGCCGTGCAGGATCATGAAAGCGATCGGCGTGAACGTGAGCAACTGCGCCAGCGTGACGCCAGTCAGGCCGTAGATCCAGCGTGTGCGCGGGATGTCGAACCATTCGTTCAGCGAACTCGTGATCAGCCCGGTGCGGCCGAACAGCACGACCAGGGCAAGCGCGATGACGAACGGCGGCGTGACGATCGGCAGCACGGCCATGATGCGGTAGGCGCCCGAGAAGCGCTGCCCGCCGCGCTGCGCCGCGAGCGCCATCACCAGGCCAACGATCGTCGTGCCAAAGCCGACGATGGTGGCCAGGATCACCGAGTTGATGGCGACGCCGCATTGCGTGCCGCCCCCTAGGCAGCCCTGGCCCCAGATGTCGGCAGCGAACAGGCGCTCGGCCGCGAGCGTCGGTGCAAAGCTGCCGTTCTTGTCGAGCAACGCCGCCAGCAGCGACTTGCCGACGGGAAAGAAGATGAACAGGCCGAGCAGCGCAGCGATGACGACGACGATGTTGGCCACCGTGATGTCGCCAACGAAGAAGCCGCTGCGCGCCAGCGAGCGCGCGAAGAGGAAGACCAGCGCCAGCAACGCGGCGTAGTGCAGCACGCCGAACGCCGTGCCCGTGGCGCCCTGCGCAAAGCCCCAGCCGAGGAAGATCAGGAC
>JANOEG010000675.1:0-3054 GCA_031413095.1 Burkholderiales bacterium
GCCGTCGCCGAAGTCTGGCGCCACACGCGCGACAAGGCCTGGCTGGCGCGCCACTGGTCGACCGTGCAGCGCGTGCTGGCGTACCAGGAAGGCTTGCGCCAGAGCGAGCGCGGTGCGCGCAACCGAGAGCGTGGCCGCGAGCACCTCTTCGGCCTGATGCCGCCGTCGATCAGCCACGAGGGCTACTCCGACAAGGCGGCGTATTCGTACTGGGACGACTTCTGGGCGCTGCGCGGCTACAAGGACGCACTCGTGATTGCGCGCGTGCTCGGCCACGAAGCCGAAGCGCAGCGCTGGTCGGCGTGGAAGGACTCGTTCGAGCGCGAACTCGCTGCATCGATCGTTGCGACGGCAGCCCACCACCGCATCGACTTCGTGCCCGGTGCTGCGGACCGCGGCGACTTCGACCCGACCTCGACGACGATTGCGCTGAACCCGGTACAGGCCGACCTGCCACCTGCGCTGCTCGCGGCGACCTTCGAGCGCTACTGGCGTGAGTCGCTGGCGCGTGCCGAAGGCAAGCGCGAGTGGAAGGACTACACGCCCTACGAGCTGCGCAGCATCGGCGCCCTCGCACGCATGGGGCAAGGCGCGCGCGCCCACGCGATGCTCGACTTCTTTTTCCGCGACCGACGGCCCGCGGCGTGGAACCAATGGGCCGAGGTCGTGCGCCCCGGCTATCGCGAGCGCGCCTTCATCGGCGACCTGCCGCACGCCTGGGTGGCGTCGGACTACATCCGTTCAGCGCTCGACCTGTTCGCCTACGAATCCGAGGTCGATGCGAGCATCGTCGTCGGCGCCGGCTGGAAGCCCGAGTGGCTGACGCAGGGACTCGAAGTGCGCGGCCTGTCCACCACCTTCGGCGTGCTCGACTACAAGCTCGAACGCGCAAACGACGGCTGGCGCTTCACACTGGCGCGCGGATTGCCCGACGCGCGCGGCGGCGTGCAACTGCGATGGCCGGGCGACAGCGCGCTGCCGCTGGCGCGCTGGGGTGGGCGCGAGTTGGCGTGGACGGGACGCAACTTGGCGCTGCCGGCAACGACCGGCACGCTCACCCTGATCCAGCGCTGAGGAAACGGAACGATGCTTTCGATCGACAACGCAGCCGGCCTGCACTTCGAGTTCAATCACAACGGCTCGCTGCGCCACCTGCGCCTGCACGACGTGCATGTCAACCTGTTCGTCGGCAACGAAGTCGAGGGCGGCCCGGCCAACCTGTGGCTGCGCTTGCGCGACGACGCAGCGAATGTCGAGCTGGTGCCGCTGCTTGGCCCGCGCTCGCCGCTCGCCTTGCGTCGCGGCGCCGGGAGCTTCGAGGCTGCAGGTGTTTGGCGCGAGTTGCATTTGCGGTTGACGCTACGACTGGCATCCGACACGCCAGCGTGGTTCTGGCACCTGCACGTGGACAACCTCGGCAACGCCGCGCGCCGGATCGAGCTGCTGCACGTGCAAGACCTCGGCCTGGCGGCCTACGGCGCGATCCGCACCAACGAGTACTACGTCAGTCACTACATCGACCTCTGTCCGCTGCAACATCGCGAGCGCGGCTGGGTGGTTGCTGCACGCCAGAACCAGGCGGTCGATGGTTGCCATCCGTGGGCGCTTGTCGGCTCGCTGCGTCGTGGCGCGTCGTATGCGACCGATGCGTTGCAGGTGCTCGGTGTGGCGGCGCGCGCCGGCGCCGATCCTGCCGGGCTCACCGACGGCTTGCCCGGCGTGCGGTTGCAACACGAACACGCGCTGGCCGCGATCGAGGACGAGGCGCTGACGCTCGCCCCCGGCGCCGGCGCCGACCTCGGCTTCTTCGGCTGTGTGCAGGCCCATCACCCGGACGCGACCGCGGCCGACGATCTGGCCGCCGTCGATGCCACGCTGGCGCTGCCCGAGGCGCAGGCGCCGGTTTGGAGCGACGACACCCATGACGCAATCGCTGCCGCACGCACGCTGTTCTCCAGCGGACCCTTGCTCGCGGTGAACGACCTCGACGCCGGCGAGCTCGACGCGCTGTTCAGTGCATCGCGCCGTCACGAGGAACGCGACACTGCCGGCGCGCTGCTCTCCTTCTTCCACAGCGACGGTGCGCACGTTGTGCTGCGCGCAAAAGAGCTCGCCGTCAAACGCCCGCACGGCCACATCCTGCGCAGCGGCTCCTTGCTCGAACCCGACGAGGCGTCGCTGACCTCGACGCCGTGGATGGCCGGCGTCTTCCATTCGATGGTGACGCAGGGACACGTCGGCATCAACCGATTCCTCTCCACCGTACGCGGCTGGCTCGGCCAGTTCCGCTCGCACGGGCTGCGCCTGTTCGTCTCGATCGACGGCCGCTGGGTGCTGCTCGGCGTGCCCTCGGCGTTCGAGATGCGGCCCGCCGCCTGCCGCTGGATCTACAAGCATGCCGGTGGCGTGATCGAGGTCGTCGCCGACGTGCGCGGTGATCTGCACGAACTCGGTCTGCACGTGCGTGTGCAGGACGGCCCGCCGCTGCCGATGCTCGTGAGCCTGCACGTCGCGCTCGCAGGCGACGACGGCGAGCACGGCGGCGCAGCCCATCGGCGAATTGACGAGCAAGGCCTCTTCGTCGCCGTGCCGCCGGGCAGCGCTCTCGCCGAGCGATTCCCCGAGGGCGGCTTTCGCATCGAACCCGCACCGGGCGGCCGCTTCGACAGCGTCGGCGGCGACGAGCTGCTGTTCGAAGACGGCGCCTCGCGCGGCCAGCCGTTTGTCTGCATCGGCTGCGAAGCAGCGATCGAATTCGGCCTGACGATCCGCGGAGAATTGGTTGCCGCTTCGACGACGGCGGGAGCGGCGGTGCTGCAGGCGCCGCGTTGGCACACGCAAGACGCCGAGGCGGGGCGCCTGGCCGAGATCGTGCCTTGGTACCTGCACAACGCGCTCGTGCACTACCTGTCGCCGCGCGGGCTCGAGCAGTTCACCGGCGGAGGATGGGGCACGCGCGATGTCTGTCAGGGCCCGCTCGAGATGCTGCTCGCGCTCGGGCGGCCCGAGCCGGTGCGCGACCTGCTGCTGCGCGTCTTCGCGGCGCAGAACGCC